>JAYSWW010000100.1:0-2097 GCA_043717805.1 Ferruginibacter sp. | reverse complement strand
CCTTTTCTTTTGATTGTTTATCAGTGGTTGTGAATATGCATTTATATCCTTTTACACAGGCTGCCAAAGCAAGTCCCATTCCGGTATTGCCGCTGGTTCCTTCAATAATAGTACCACCCGGTTTGATCTTTCCTTCTTTTTCGGCTACTTCAAGCATTTTCAATGCCATCCTGTCCTTAATTGAATTACCGGGGTTGAAATATTCAACTTTTGCCAACACGGTACAGGGAAGGTCTTTGGTAATTTTATTGAGTTTGATCAGTGGGGTATTGCCGATCGTTTCTAAAATGCTGTTAAGCCACATATCGTTAATATTTGGCGCAAAGGTAATAATATAGAAGATACTGGATACAAGAAAATGGATACATGATACGGGATACTGGATACATGATACATGATATTTTAATCAGGAAAATGGATTAGAAAATCCAGTTACTGAAAATGAAATAAAACACAGATGATATCAGCAACCGGTAAACTGTATCCTTAAATATTAAAAAAATAATTACATTCGTTTTATTGCCTGCTATAACTTAACTGCCAAAACACAAGTTATATGTCAAAAAGATTTGCCCTGGTTACCTTTTCAATCCTGCTTTTCATTGTTGCCCTTTGTTTGATTTTTCCCAATCTGCCGGGGAAGATCAATGTTGAAAATATCAGCGGTGCAGATACTGCCTGGATGCTGACCGCAACTGCACTGGTATTGATCATGACACCGGGTCTTGCCTTTTTTTATGGCGGTATGGTAAATAAAAAAAATGTGCTGAGCACCATGTTACAGAGTTTTATCAGCATGGCCATTATCAGCATAGTTTGGGTTGTGTTTGGTTTCAGCCTTGCCTTTGGAGATTCTTTTCATGGAATTGTGGGTAGCCCGAAAACATTTTTTTTAATGAAGCACGTAATCGACGGCCCATCCTGGAAATTTGCACCAACCATTCCGCTTATCTTGTTTGCTTTCTACCAATTGAAATTTGCCATCATCACGCCGGCACTTATTACCGGGGCATTTGCAGAAAGGATCAAGTTTACTTCTTATATACTTTTCATCATCCTGTTCTGTATTTTCATCTATTGCCCGTTGGCACATGCAACCTGGCACCCCGATGGATTACTGGCTAAATTTGGTGTATTGGATTTTGCAGGCGGAACAGTTGTACATATGAGTGCGGGCTGGGCCGCCCTTGCCAGTGCCCTGTACCTGAAAAAAAGAAATGAACCTGCTCACAATCCTGCCAGGATAACCTATGTTTTACTTGGTACAGGATTGTTGTGGTTTGGTTGGTTCGGATTCAATGCAGGTTCCGCCTTTCACGCTGATACCCTGGCAGCCATCGCTATAGCAACCACTTCTACAGCTTCTGCTGCTGCAGCCTTTACCTGGATCATTTTCGACGTATTAAGGGGTAAAAGACCCGGAGCCATGGGAACATGTATTGGTGCAGTGGTTGGGCTTGTGGCAATTACACCTGCGGCAGGTTTTATTACCATTCCACAATCATTGATAGTAGGTGTGGTGAGCAGTGTAGTGAGCAACCTGATGGTGGAGTGGAGAACAAAAACTTCCATAGATGATACCCTGGATGTATTTCCATGCCATGGTGTTGGCGGTATGATAGGGATGTTACTTACGGGTGTATTCGCCAATAAGCAAGTGAACGTTGCAGTTACTGACAATGGACTTTTTTATGGTGAAACAACTTTATTCATGGTTCACCTTGTTGCCATGATCGGAGTATCTGTATTTGTTTTTTTCGGAACATCCATTCTTTTACGGATCACCAACTATATCATTCCATTAAGGGTTTCAGAAGAAGCTGAAAAAACAGGGCTCGACCTGAGCCAGCATGAAGAGAAATTATAGGACAGGCGGTAATTGAGTTTTGTCTTCATGCCGTTTCTTTGTTACAAAATTGGAATGATGAAAAATAGTTTCCTGCTCATAACTTTCCTGGTATTCTTTTCCTGTAATGAAAAAAAAGAAACGAAACCACCAACTAACCTGAACAGTCTTGCAGAAAAATATGTGAGGCTTGGATTGAGTATCGGTGAATATGACAGTGATTTTGTTGATGCCTATTATGGCCCCGATTC
>JAYSWW010000099.1:0-2103 GCA_043717805.1 Ferruginibacter sp. | reverse complement strand
GGCACAGGACCGTGTGCCACAGGCACGTTTACAAAAAACATGGAATGTTCCGGGCTGGGGATCTGCAGAACTTACCCAACTTAACCTGCTTGGAGATATACTGACCAACGGAAAATCATCCCGTTTATATAAACGCCTGGTACTGGATGAAGAACTTGCCAGCAACGTTTATTATTATACGAATGAAAATGAGATCGGCGGACAGTTTTTGCTTTTAGCAGATGCAAAGCCGGGCGTAAGCCTTTCAAAGATCAATGACATCATTAACCTGGAGTTGAAAAAAATATTTACGACAGGTGTAACTGCTGCAGAAGTAGAAAGGACAAAATCTAATTATTTTGTTCAGTTCTTAAAAGGTATAGAGACCATTGGTGGCTTTGGTTCAAAGAATGATATTCTTTCACAGGGAGAAACCTTTGCCGGTAGTCCGGATGCTTATAAAAAAATACTGGGTTATATCAGATCGGCAATTCCTGCCGATATAAAAAAAGTATCCAATGACTGGCTTACCGATGGTGAATACGTATTGGAAATTCTGCCTTATGGTACTTTTGAAAGTACCGATTCAAAACTCGATCGTACAGTAATGCCTGCCGTTCCAAATCCACCGGCTGCAAAATTTCCTGCTATAAAAAACTTTACACTCAACAACGGTTTAAAAGTTTACATCGTAGAAAAACATGAATTGCCATTGATCAGTATGGTAACTGCTTTCAATGCAGGTTTTTCTGCTGATAAAGCTACCAACACGGGTATTGCCAAACTTACCGGGAACATGATGACAGAAGGAACTCAAACAAGAACTTCCATACAGATCAGCGATGAACTGAATGCTTTGGGTACTTCGCTTTCAAGTAGTTCCAATATGGATAATTCATTTGTTAGTATGAGTTGCCTGAAAACAAACCTCGATGCTTCATTGGCATTGTTTACAGATGTCCTCATGCATCCTTCTTTCCCGCAAAAAGAATTTGACAGGGTTAAGAAAGAACAATTGCTTGTCATTGAACAGGAAAAAGCAAACCCGGGCAGGTTAAGCAGGCGCATTCTTCCTTCCCTGCTTTTCCCTAAAGATCATCCTTATAATATACCGATGACTGGTTCGGGCACCAAACAATCTCTTGAAAAAACTGGGCGCAATGACCTGGTTGCCTTTCATGATACCTGGTTTGTTCCCAACAATGGTTTTACAGTAGTGGTTGGAGATATCTCTGAAACTGAATTAAAAGCAAAACTTGAAAAGGGATTGGCAGGGTGGAAGAGCAAAACCGTTCCCCGTAATGAAATGGCCGGGGCAGCCATTGCAAATTCGGTATCTGTTTATATAATAGATAAGCCGGGGGCAGGGCAATCGCAGATCACCGCTGCAGAGATCGCTCCTTCAGCTATGGAAAAAGGTTATGATGAATTTTCTTTAATGAATAACATATTGGGCGGTACATTTCTCTCCAGGCTGAATATGAATTTACGTGAAGACAAACACTGGAGCTATGGCGCAGGTTCCGGAATAAACCCTGTTAAAGGTCCGGGCATATTCAGTGCAAGTGCCGGTGTACAAACGGATAAAACAAAGGAAAGCATCCAGGAATTTTTAAAAGAGCTTACACAAATTAACACTACCAGGCCCATTGCTCCAGATGAATTTACAAAAGAGCAAACCAGTGTTATCCTTTCAATACCCGGCACCTGGCAAACCAATAACGGCATCATGTGGTTCCTGTATAGTTGTGTTACATATAACCGTGGGCTCGATTATCCCAACAATTATTCAACCATCGTACAGAATTTAAAATTATCGGACATTCAGAATTCCGCTGCAAAAGTTGTGAAACCGCAAAACTTAACCTGGCTGATCATTGGCGACAGGCAAAAAATTGAAGCAGGTATCCGTGAGTTAAACCTTGGGCCTGTAAAGATCCTGGATGCTGATGGGAAAGAAATAAAATGATCGCAGAAATATTAACTATAATCAGACCTATAAGGTTTTTAAAACCTTATAGGTCTTGCCTTATTTTTAAAACCTTATAGGATTTGCTGTTTTGAATAATCAACTTGTGGTTATCATCTTTGCTGCCTATCTTTAAGTTAACCAATGAATTGCTC
>JAYSWW010000098.1:0-5407 GCA_043717805.1 Ferruginibacter sp. | reverse complement strand
CAACTTTATTGTTATACTGATCAACGGTATTGGAAGAGCATATGATGTTCTCAATTCCAAACCAGTCAGCAGTGCGGATAATGGTACCTAAGTTCCCGGGGTCCTGGATATCATCGAGTACAAGAGTAAATTTATTTTTTAAACCGGGGTTTTGTAATACCGCACGCTTTTCAAATAGCGCCACTACTTTATTGGGCGTTGTATAAAATGCGATCTTTTCCAGTTCAAAATCTTTAACAATTTCAATTTTGTCCTGATACCTGTTTCGAAGTCCTTCATCCAGTTCATCCACCCATTGCTGCAACGCGTAAATGCCCTTTACAGGGAATTCTGCAGAAAATAAAAGCCCGTTCACAACCTTTGGCCCTTCCGCTGCAAAACAATTGTATTCATCTCTGAATTTTTTGTGCTGCAAACTTTGGATATATTTGATGGCGGATTTACTTAACATTGTTGATATTTTATATGCTCTTAACCCGAAAGATTAATAATAATTTCTTATTTCACCTGAAAAATAACCTTTTCCTGCTGATCTTATTTTCATCCTGTTCTATTCCTATTATCAGAAAAGCCCCTGTTGACAGGTATTACCTCCGTAAGAACAGCATCGAAGTTACAGGAGGAAATTTTACCAAAACAGAAAAATCAACCATATTACAAAGGCTTAGCAATCAATTGGACGACAGTGCAAAAGTTCCAAGTAAAAGTGCATGGATCTTTTTTGAGATCATTAAAAGGCCTCCAGTTTACGACAGTTCATTTGCAGAAATTTCCGCCAGGAACATGAAGGCCTCCATGTTTCACCTGGGATATTACAATGCCAAAGCAAGTTTCCGGGCAGATACCAGTGGTAAAAAAGTGCATGTATATTATAAAGTAGAAGCTGGTAAGCCTACGTTGATCGACACCGTTAGATACAGGCTGAGAAAACCGAACCTGCAGGAAATTGCCCTAAGTTCAACAAACAAATCGCTGTTAAAAAAAAATGACCCCATCACAAAGAATGCCATTATTGGTGAGATAAACAGGCTGGTAGACAGTTTCAGGAACAATGGTTTTTATAAATTCACTGCAGCGGAATTAAAAGTGAGGGGTGATACTACAATTGAAGCACTTACGAATATCAGTGATGACCCGTTTGAACAATTGCGCCTCCTGGCTGAAGCCCAGCAAAAAGCTGATTCGCCACAGATAAGGATTGCTGTTATATTGAACCCACCCAAAGACACGAGCAAGCTAAATAAATTTTACATCAATAAGATATACGTCCTTTCTGATTTCAGGTTAAGAGATGAGATATCGGATTCGGGTTATATCAATCAAATCAACACGGCAAATTTCATTCACCGGTATCATGAGAGGTTATTCAAAAATAGTTTTATAGCCAGGAATATTACCATGAGAAGCGGTGATCTGTATAAATTGGATGAATATTACCAGACTTTAAATAATTTTTCAAAAGCAGGGGTTTGGCAGAATGTAAATATGAAGATTGTTGAAGTACCGGGCAGCACTGATAAAATTGATATCATTCTTGAACTGATACCTGCAAAAAAGTTTGGTTTTGAAACTGCACTGGAATTGAGTTATTCTGCCAGCAGCAATGCCAGTACAGTATTGGGCGGTAACCTTTTTGGCATATCCGGAAATATTTCGATCACCAACAGGAATGTTGGCAAAGAAGCCATCCGTATGACACACAAGATCAGGGCCGGTATTGAATTAAATACCAACAACAGCAGTGCAAATAAAAACCTGATCAATTCCAATGAACTGAGTTATACCAACAGCATTGTATTTCCCAGGATAGTTTACCCGAAATTGCTGAAGTTTTTTGTAAAACCAAATACAAAAGGAGAATCATTCATCAATACCAGCTTGTCTTATACAAACAGGTTAAATCTCTTCGATCTGCAATCTGTAAACATGAATGTTGGATGGAACTGGCTGGACAAACACAATTTTAAGTGGGAACTCAGGCCGTTCAACCTTGGATTCAACAACCTGTATAATCAGTCTGACAGTTTCAAAAATATCCTGAAAGAGAACCCTTTTTTAAATTATTCATTTAATACTGCCTATGTTGTTGGGATGGGCGCCGGATTTTCAAATGAATACCACAACCCGGTTCATCTCAGAAGTCTTTTAAAGAGCAGGGAAATAAAATTCAATATTGAAGAATCGGGGTTAACATGGGGCAACCTGGGCGTTTTAAGAAAATACCTCAGAAGGTATGTCAAACTTGACATGGAATATAAATATACTGTAGCTTATCAAAAATCGGCATTGGCATTCAGGCTTTATGGTGGTGTTGGTATTCCATTGTTGGGCAGTGATACCAACAGAACGCTTCCGTTCTTTAAGCAATATGTGGGCGGTGGAAGTAATAGTATGCGTGGATGGCCCATCAGGGGAATTGGTATTGGCGGACAACCTTTGGCTCCCTTTAAATCATCAAGACTTTTCAATGACAGAACCGGCGATATGCAAATAGAAGGCAATACAGAATTCCGGTTTGACATTTTGCAGATCATTCCAAATGCCCTTGTTTTAAAAGGCGTATTGTTTGTTGATGCCGGGAATATCTGGAACCTGCGGTATAACAAATCAGACGGAACGGTGGACAGTGCACAATTCAGATTTAAAAATATTTATAAACAACTGGGTGTGGATGCAGGTACAGGTTTCCGGTTAGACTTCAACAATTTCCTGATCCGTTTCGATTTCGGGTTCAGGTTTAAAAGACCCGAAATATATTACATAAATGATGGCTGGAAAATTCCCTCTATAGGTTTCAATGATTTCCTGGCAAAACTCTTTTCACGCAATGAAAGACAATGGCGTTATGAGAATTTTAATTTTTCCATTGGGATCAATTACCCGTTTTAAGGTGGAAGGTTTAGGGTTTAGGGTTTAAGGTTTATACTTTTACTTTACATCATACATCATACATCTTACATCACACATCACACATCACACATCATACATCGCACATCACTCATCATATATCTTACATCGCACATCACTCATCATACATCATACATCACACATCACACATCATACATCATACATCGCACATCACTCATCTTACATCACACATCACACATCACACATCTTATGCCTTTACCCTTTACCCCAGACCTTCTTACCCCTCAGGAAATACTTTCCAGGAACCCCTCCATCGTCATTGCATCACTCACGTTGAATTCACCGATCCGGGTTCGCCTCAATGATGAAAGATACCCTCCGCAGCCAAGGGCAGCGCCAAAATCATTTGCAATACTTCGTATATACGTTCCTGTTGAACAAGTGATCTTAAATTGTACTTCAGGGAGGGCAATGCCTGTAATATCGAAAGAATGTATAACCACCGTTCTTGGCTCGGGGGCAACCGCTTCTCCCCTCCTTGCAAGTTCATACAAAGCTGTACCTTCTTTTTTGATCGCTGAATATATCGGGGGGACCTGTTGAATCTCCCCTGTAAATGCTTTGGTAGCCGCATGAATTTGTTCTGTTGAAATTCCTGTAATGTCTTTGATTTGTTCAGGTTCACTTTCCTTATCAAAAGTTGCTGTGATGGCACCCAATGTAAAAGAACCGGTATATTCTTTTTCCTTCGCCATGTATTCATTTATTTTTTTGGTGAACTTACCAGTGCAAATGATCAGGAGACCAGTAGCCAAAGGATCAAGTGTACCGGCATGCCCCACTTTTTTGATGCGAATGCTGTTACGGATCTTCCTGACAACATCAAAGGATGTCCAGTGCAGGGGCTTATCAATGAGTAAAACTTTCCCGGCTTCAAAAACTGCTTTACCCTCATCACTCACCTGAACCTGTGCCAACCGAACTTCACCGGAAGAACCCTCGTTTAATTTTTCTTTGTGTTTCCGGAAGTATGAATCTTTGTGTGCCAAGTTGATGTTTTATAATGAATTTATATTGCTTGCCGTGTTTTTAATTCCAGGTATTTGTTTACAGTATTTACCGTTAGATTTTCCGGTGCAGTAAGAATAGAAAGTATCCCATATTTATGCAACTCTTTTACGATCAGTCGTTTTTCAAAAATAAATTTATCAGCAATGGTCTTTACATAAACATCTTCAATGTTGTAAGCATCGGCATGTGACAAACTTCCCAGTTCTGTATTTTCAAAGAAGACCACTAAAAGCAAATGGTATTTGGCTATAGACCGCAGGTAGTTCATTTGTCGCCTTAAACCGTTCAGCGATTCAAAATTGGTATACAAAATGATCAGGCTTCTTTGTTTTATTTTGTTCCGCACCTGCAAATAAAGCATTTCAAAATCGCTTTCCAAAAAAGAGGTTTGCTGTTTGTACAATGCCTGCAATAAATATTCACGCTGAATTGGTTTCCGGTCTGCTGCAATGATCGACCCCATCCTGTCTGCAAATGTTATCAACCCTATCTTATCCTGTTTTTTCAGGCAAACATTGCTCATTACCAGTGTGCTGTTTATTGCATAATCAAGTAAAGTCAACCTGTTAAAAGGCATTTTCATCAACCTGCCCTTGTCAATGATGCAGTACACCTGTTGCGATTTTTCATCCACATAATTATTTACCATCAGTATTCCTTTCCGTGCCGATGCTTTCCAGTTAAGGGTGCGTACATCATCCCCGCTAACATAATCCTTTATCTGTTCAAATTCCATGCTTTGCCCGATCTTTCTCATGCGTTTGCTGCCATGCTCCCTGATCAATGCAGTTTGAGATATAAGCTGGTATTTTTTCAACTGCATATAAGAAGGATAAACGGATACATCCCTGCCTGTTTGTGCGGTAAAGCGCCTTATGAATAAACCGAGTGCAGAGCTTGTATATAAATGTGTATCTCCAAAATTATATATGCCTCTATCCACCGGCGTAACTATGTAACTTATTTTATGTTGCTGCCTTGCTTCAAAATATCTCTTCAGTTTAAAATCCCTTTGCTGGAATTGTTCGGGCAATTCATCGATGATCTCAATATTCAACGGGTTGTTCATCCTGTTTGAAATTTCCAATACCACGATGTTCTCATCACCGTTGCTCAACCGTTCGCTGATCACCCTTTTTACCCTGGGTTCTTTTCCAACAAAAAATAAAAAAATATAATCGGCTGTTAATAATAAAATAAAAACAAAAAAAAGAAGCAACGCAATCGGATAAATTACAGAAATAAAAAAGGAAAGTATGATCAACAGGATACACAGCCCCATGGTGATATAAAACCGTGGTGAAATGAATAAGTCGCCGATGTATTTTTTAATCATTTTCATTGTTATTTCTATGAAACCCGCTTACCTTGGAACCTCCACCGATTTCAGCATATTTTCGATCAGGTCATCCGGGCTGATGCCTTCCATTTCCTTTTCAGGTGTTAGCATGATGCGGTGCCGCAGCAC
>JAYSWW010000097.1:0-2111 GCA_043717805.1 Ferruginibacter sp. | reverse complement strand
CAGACCACTTAGGCTGTTTTCTTGCAGCCTATTACTTTTCATAAATATTGTTTCAAGCGCTCAAAACAATCTCAACCTTGTACCCATCCCTGCTGAATTTAAGTTAGCAAAAGGTAAATTTATTATCAACGAAAACACCCGGATCATACTTGAAGGAAACGGATTGGAAAAAACAGCCAAATTTCTCAATCACAAATTGAAAAAGGCCCTTGGGTTTTCATTGTCAATAACCAGTAAAGCAACAAACAGCAATAAGATTGTGCTCAATTATGAAAGAATGGATCATAAATTTCCGGGGGCTTATTCAATGGTTATCAATAAAAATGAAATTTACATCACAGGAGATAATGAAACTGGCGTATTTTATGGTATTCAAACTTTGCTTCATTTGTTACCGGCAACAAATGACCAACAATTATCTGATAACAGGCATTTAGTATCCGGCATCCGTTATCAAGCATCCATTCCTGCATTATCCATAAATGATCATCCGCGTTTTCAATACAGGGGTATGCACCTCGATGTAGCACGCCATTTCTTTTCCGTGGATCAGGTAAAAAAATACATCGATCATCTTGCCTCCTATAAATTCAATGTGTTTCACTGGCACTTGACCGATGACCAGGGATGGCGCATGGAAATAAAAAAATACCCCGAACTAACTTCTGTTGGGGGCTACCGAAACGGAACAATCATCGGCAGTTATCCCGGAACCGGGAATGACAGCATTTATTATGGGGGCTTTTACACTCAGGACCAAATAAAAGACATCGTTCAATATGCATCAGACAGGTTCATTGATATCATCCCCGAAATTGAAATGCCGGGACATTCTTCGGCTGCCATTGCTGCTTACCCGCAGCTGAGCTGCTTCCCGCTAGAATCAAGTTCGATCCCTGCAAACACTGCTTGGGCAGGAAGCCGCACCGGTAAACAGGTTCAGCAATCCTGGGGTGTATTTGAAGATGTACTTTGCCCCTCGGAGTATACTTTTAAATTTTTGGAAGATGTACTGGATGAAGTGATGCAATTATTCCCATCAACATACATTCACATCGGTGGCGATGAATCGCCGAAAGAATCCTGGAAACGATCTGTATTTTGTCAGCAACTCATCAAAGAAAAAAAATTAAAAGATGAACATGAATTACAGGGTTATTTTATACAACGGATTGAAAGATACATCAACAGCAAAGGCAAAAAAATAATCGGCTGGGATGAGATCATGGAAGGAGGACTTGCCCCCAATGCCACCGTTATGAGCTGGCGGGGCGTAGAAGGTGGTATTGCTGCCGCCAAACAAAAACATGATGTGATCATGTCACCAGGTGAGCCTTTATACCTGAATCATGCACAAAGCAACAATGAAGATTCGGTAACACAAGGTGGTTATAATCCCATTGATAATGTTTACAATTATGAACCTGTACCAAAAGAACTGAACAGCGAACAGGCCACACACATTTTAGGCGCACAGGGAAATATGTGGTCGGAATACCTCGGAAATGTAAAGAAACTGGATTACATGCTTTTCCCAAGAATTGCTGCATTGAGTGAAGTATTGTGGAGCCCGAAAGAAAAAAGAAACTGGAAAGATTTTGAAAAGAGGTTGCCATCGATCATGCATAAACTGGAAGATCAAAAAATTAATTTTAGTAAAGCCTATTATGACCTGCAGGGAACAGTATTGTCAACAAATGATAATACAGCATTGCGTTGGAAACTAAGAAGCAATGATCCCGAAAAAAATATTATTTATGTAAACAGCCCAACAGAAAATGCCTCATTCAATTATACCGGCCCTATATTGATAAAGAACTCCTGCACAAAGTCGGCTGCCCTTGCAGACAAGAACCACCAAATCGTAAGCAACTGGCTTACACAGGAATTTTATTTCAACAAAGCAACTGCAAAAAAGATCAGCCTTGCGAATGCCCCTTCCAAAAATTTCCCGGGTGATGGCGCTTTTACTTTGGTAAACGGTATTCAAAATATAAAAGGGATGCTTAAGTCGACCGAATTTCTAGGATTTTCCGGAACTGACCTGGATGCAACCATTGACCTTGGAAAAGAAACAGAGGTTTCAAAAATAATTTTACATGTGTTTGACC
>JAYSWW010000096.1:0-5421 GCA_043717805.1 Ferruginibacter sp. | reverse complement strand
AGGGAGCCAGCGAAATCATTTTTAAAAAGGAAATTTCTGAAGCAGCAGACCCTGCCAAAAAATTGTTGGAAAAAGAAATGGAATATGCAGAAAAATTTGCAACTCCTTACCTGGCCGCTGAAAGAGGGTTTATTGATGATGTGATAGAACCAAGACATACAAGGACAAAACTGATTAAGGCTTTTGCGATGCTGGAAAACAAAGTTGCAAAAAGACCAAGGAAGAAACATGGCAACATACCTTTGTAAGGATCGAATTAAATGTTTATAATTTTTATCATCATTCAAATATCCAAATGGATTGTTTTATAAAATATCAACCGATATTTTATTTTATCAATCTGATACTGAAAGGGTATCTGTATAATTTTCCTTCATTGGCTTTAATAGTAGCTACAATTACAAGTACCAATGACAGGATACCAACCACCCAAAGCAAAAGGATTCCGATAATTGTTACAAATAATACAATACTTACCAGGAATACAGTTATTTGAAAATTCAGTGATTCATTTGCATGGTGACTGATAAATGCTGACTCATCTTTTTTTACCAGGTAAATGATCAGGGGAGCAAGAAAACTTGAAACAAATGTAAGAACGTGTGCAAGCAAAGCCATTGTTCTTTCGTCACTTGTTGGTGGAACTGCCGGTTCAGTATCTGTACCCAGGAATGATTTATCATCCATGTTATTAATTTTGAAGTAAAATAGTTCATTCTAATTAATATTCATAGTAGTTTATTATACAATAGTATGATTTCCCGAATGGATCGATATGCTTTTAACAAGCGAACACAATATTGCAGATCAGGATTTGGACTGAGAAAAGTATCTGAAAAATGAACTAACCCGGAATCACTGTTCCTGGTAATTCATTCGTGTAAACTGATGCCAATATTTTAAAACTACCTTTGTATCATATATTTCAATTATGATTTTTGATGACCTGAATTTAAATCGCCCATTGCTTACAGCACTTGATGAACTTGGATATAAAAACCCAACCACCATTCAGCACAAGGTTTTTCCGGTAGTGATGTCGGGAAGAGATCTTTGTGGCATAGCTCAAACCGGTACAGGAAAAACCCTGGCATACCTGCTGCCATGCCTGAGACAATGGAAATTTAATAAAGACAAGATGCCACAGGTACTCATAATAGTTCCAACAAGAGAACTTGTTGCACAGGTTGTTGAAACGGTTAATTCATTAACCACTTACATGAGTGTGATAACAGTTGGTATATATGGCGGCGTAAATATAAACACCCAAAAAACAGAATTGGCAAAAGGTGTTGATATACTGGTAGCAACACCCGGAAGGTTATTTGACCTTGCCATGAATGGTGCATTTAAAACAAAAATGATCAAAAGACTTGTGATCGATGAAGTGGATGAAATGCTAAACCTTGGATTTCGTACCCAACTGAAAAATATCCTCGATCTGTTACCGGCAAAGAGACAAAATCTTATGTTTTCTGCAACCATTACTGAAGAAGTGGAAGCGATCATAGATTTGTATTTTAAAGATCCGGTAAGGGTGGAAGCTGCGCCAACAGGAACACCACTTGAAAATATCATACAGTTGGCTTATGCGGTACCTAACTTTTATACAAAAGTAAATTTGCTTGAATTCTTGTTAACAGGGGATGAAACCATGACCAAAGTCCTGGTTTTTGCAGCAACCAAAAAGCTGGCCGATATGTTGTATGAACAACTGGAAGCAAAATTTCCCGGGACTGCCGGTGTTATTCATTCCAATAAAGAACAGCATCATAGGTTCAATACAGTGAAAAAATTCAAAGAAGGGGATTATCGGTTTATTATAGCTACAGATATTGTGGCGAGAGGAATTGATGTTGCCGAAGTTACCCATGTTATCAATTTTGATGTGCCCGAAGAACCTGAAAATTACATACATCGTATAGGCCGGACCGGTAGAGCCGATAAAAAAGGGATTGCGATCACATTTATTACAGAAAAAGAAAAACCTTTGCAGGATTCAATAGAAAGCCTCATGAAAGTCCGCATTCCGATGAAAGCTTTACCGACGGATCTCCAGATATCAAATGTTTTAACGGAAGATGAGAAGCCTAAAATATATATGAAGACCATTGAATTAAAGCTGCCTAAAAAAGAAGATGTGGGACCATCATTTCATCCAAAATCAGCCAAGAACAGTAAAGTGAATGTTGTGGTAAGGAAAAAAGACAGGATGATGAAAAAGTATGGAAAGCCAATTACCAGGGGGCAAAAGAAATGATTTTTTTCTGTAGTTACTTTAATTATTTTCTCTTATAACCTGAGTTCGGGATAAGACGTTTTATAATTTGACATCTGTTAATTTATGGTTGTTCCTTACTTTTTTCCTTATGCCGAACTCAAGTTAATATTATAAGTGTTAAAGATCTGAAGTATGCAATTATTTTTCTTTTGTGAAAGTAAATGTGCTGCCTCCTTGTTTTAAGATCATTTCATTTTTTACTGTATCAAAAACGATAACGACCCCTGCTGTATCATATGTAAATGTATCTTTCTCTGTATTGGTAAGCATGATCTTCTCCTGGCCGGTTGGTTCTGCCATCAAACTGTTTCCTTCCCTGGTAATTTCCATTTTAACAGGAATTTTATTTGTAGAATACACGCCCGTATATTTATCCAGTTCTGTGCCACTCAGCGTTATACCTGCTTTTGTACCCCAGGTATTATTTTTATCATCTGCATCCATGAATATGCCTCCATCTGTTTTTAGCCAGGTTATCTTTTTCTTTGTTTTAAAAGCAATACTGCATGTTTGTTGATTTTTTTCCCAGATGCCGGCCGTATAATGAACAGTGTCTTTTGTTCCATCACTGTATTCAAGCATTACATCTGTGGGAATAACAAATCCTCCAATATTTTTAATATTGATTGTATAACCAGAAGCATTTGGTTCAACTTTTTCGACTGCAAGATCTATAAACGAACTACTCATGAACCAATTTTCAAAATACCAACTCAGGTCTCTTCCTGAAAGATTTGAAAAACTGTTGAACATATCCCATGGTATAGGGTGTTTGCCATGCCAGCGTTCCATAAAACCATGTAAACACTTTTTAAACAATTCATCACCAAGCATATCTTTCAATCCTAAATACGCCAGTGCCGGTTTGCCATATTCATTGTGTCCCATTGCTTGTCCGCTTAATATATTTACAGGAGTAATGATCGGAATCTGCGTTTCATCAGAAGGATTTAATGCCCAATCCGCCACCCTGAACTGTTTAAAGAAAGTATTGGCTTTTTCTTTACCCAAATCAGCTTGTCCAATAAGGTTTTCAAATGCTGTTGTCCATCCTTCATCCATATAACCATAACGATGTTCATTGATGCCCATGTAAAAAGGAAAATAACTATGACCAATTTCATGTTCAGCAATAAAGCGTTGAATCTCGTCATCATCCTGGTGGCTGTCATTTGCCATCATTGGATATTCCATATCGGCAACCCCTTGTATGATCGTACTTTTTTGAAATGGATAGGGTATCCCCGGCCAATTATTGCTGTACCATTCAAGTGCGTGTTGAATGTGTTTAACCTGGTTATGAAAATTGGAAGATTTATCCATGAAAGCAGACTGGCAGCTTGACCTACGCCCGGTTTTCTTATCAACCACAACACTTGCTGCATCCCAAACGTATTGATCACTGATGCAAAAAGCCATGTCGCTCACATTTGTTGCTTTCCATTTCCAGGTATTGGCAGCATTTTGTGTGGTGATATTTTTTGCTTCAATATCTTTTTGAGTAACTATATTAATTACATCATCACTGGTAAAACTGGCAATGAATTTTTTCTCATAGGAAGGTTGCAAAACTTCTGCCGCATTTAACAGATCGCCGGTCCCCCATACCAAAAAGTTTTTAGGCACCGTTACAGAAACATTGTAATCATTAAAGTCGTTGTAAAATTCCTGGGCATCGGTAAAGTCCATTCTGTCCCAACCATGAACATCATCTAATACTGCAACTCGTGGATAAAAATATGCCAGGAAAAAACTGCTGCTGTCCAGTTTGCCTTCCCGTCCGCTTTTTTCACTCAGATCATAATGCCAGGTAAAACTTAATTGTATACTATCACCTGAAGGAACGGGTTTGATTAATTTAACCCGTTGCCAGGTTTCACCCCGAGGGTTTTCAAAAGTTGATTCTTTTCCGTTTTCTGTATATTGATCTATGTGAATTCCAGTAGTTAAATAATCAGCGGAAGCAGTGCTTTGCCTTGCAGTTCCCGGGTTATGAATATTTAAGATCAACTTTATTATAAGGATGCTGATTTTCTTAGGGCTGTTGTTGATATAAGTAATTGTTTCATTTCCCTGAACAGTTTTAGAAGGAGGAGATACAGCAATCTTTATATCATACCGGCTAAAATTTTGCCAATAATTTTTACCGGGTTTACCATCCATGCTACGGCTTTCATTGGCATATGCTTTTTTGATATTCTCCGGCATAAACAACGGATGTTGCGCTATTATATTTTTTGAAACAAACAGGCAGATCAAAACTGTGATTTTCTTCATTTTTTCCGGTTTAATTTAAACTGAAAATAATAAAGGAAGCTAGTTTATTCCTGAAATATTATTCAAACGGCAAAAAATGATGGAGGCAGGAAAAATTAATCCTGGTTTAAAAATGAAAATCTAAATTACCAATAAGCTCAATAACCGATGATCGATTTTAATTTACCCCACAACTCATTGTCAAAACTTGAAAGTGCCAGTTGTGGATTACCGGCAGATTCACCCATGCGTATAACAACAAGCTTCTGAGAGGGAACTACATAGATCTTCTGATCATTTTTTCCAAGTGCTGCATACATATCAGCTGGTCCGTTTGGTATCATCATTCCTGAAAAAATGTTTTGCACAGTTGGTAACATATGGCTTGACTTCCCGTTCAGCCAGGTTAGATAACCATAAGACAAATTCATGTTTTGCGAGCTGTTTACCTGGGCATTGAAGTAATTGCTGTCACTGACAATTACATCCTGATCCCATTTACCTTTATTCAGCATCAGCAATCCAAACCTTGCCATGCTGCGGGCATTGCTGAAATAAATATTATTATAGCCTGAAGGAGCCCAGATTCCATTCATTCCGATTCTGTTACGTATTTTTTGTTGAAAATAATTATTGAAAGTAGTTCCGGTGGCATTCTCAACAACTTTATCAAGTAAAGTATACGCTGCATTGTGATAAGCCCAGCGTGTTCCGGCGTCTGATTTGTAAATAAGGCAAGATGGCAAAGTGCAGTCGTCATCAGGAACTCCGTCATCGAGGCCGGTTGTCATGGTTAGCTGGTTGCGTATGCTGATCAGGTTTTCTTTTGCCAGCGGTAAAGATGTCCACCCGGTTCCAAGGTACTGGGAGGTTTTGTTGTTGAT
>JAYSWW010000095.1:0-13943 GCA_043717805.1 Ferruginibacter sp. | reverse complement strand
GCCCTTTTTCCCAGGAAAATATTGCTCTTGCCTGCAAAGGAATTACTCTCATGTATAAAAGTCTTGATACCCCGGCTTTGTGCAAATCGCAATACCGGGAAACTTGAATAACCGCCAACACCAATTGCCGCGTCTGGTTTAAATGCTTTAAATATTGATCTCACCTGGTAAAAACTTTTTAAAAGTTTGTAGGGCAACCCTATATTTTTTATCAAAGAACTTCTGTTAAAACCTGCAATCTCCAATCCTTTTATTTCGTATCCCGCCTGTGGCACTTTTTCCATTTCCATTTTTCCTCTTGCGCCTATAAAAAGAAATTCGGTTCCCGGTGCAATTTTTTTGATAGCATTGGCAATTGCTATTGCCGGGAAAATATGGCCGCCTGTTCCGCCGCCGGCAATGATGAACTTAAAACCCCCTCCGCCCCCTGAAGGGGGAACCTTTACCTCTTTTATTTTTGATGCTTCCATTTATTCTTCTTCCTCTTCTTTAATTTCTTTTTCTTCCGAAACATTTTTTGCCGTCGAATGTTGCAGTTTACCTTCCTGCTGTTCCACATTCCGTGCTACACTTAAAATAATTCCAATGGCCAGGCAGGTAAATAAAAAACTACTGCCGCCCATACTTACCAACGGCAATGTTACCCCTGTATTCGGAAAAAGGCTGACATTTACTCCCATGTTGGCAATTGCCTGTATGACAAGCGTAAAACTCAATGCCAATGCAAGGAAAGCGCCAAATGCAAAAGGGCATTTCCGGTATACCCTGATACACCTGTATAAAAAAAGCAAATAAATGAACAGAACACAGGCTCCGCCAATGATCCCATACTCTTCAATTATGATGGCATAAATAAAATCACTGTAACTGTGGGGCAGGAAATTCCTTTGCTTGCTGTTACCCGGACCAAGCCCAAGCCAGCCACCATTGGCAATGGCGATTTTTGCCTGGTTTATCTGGTATTGTTTTTCATTGTCATCTTCTTTTTTACTGTATACGAAAGTCTGTATACGGCTTATCCAGGTAGGAATTCGGCCAGCGGAAATAATTGCTGGCAATTTTTTTGTTTCATGAGTCTTTGAATCATAAGTTGCAACTGCAATGCTGATCAATAAGATTATTGGCACCATGGCAATTCCAAGTGTATACAATATATGCCTGATACTAACCCTTCCAATGAACATCAACATGAGGCTTGTACCAAAGATCAGGATTGATGTTGATAAATTTGCCGGCGCAATCAGTATACATATAATAGCTACAGGGACAATGATCGGCAGAAATCCTTTTTTAAAATCTTTGATAACATTTTGCTTACGGCTCAACTGCCTGCTCATATACATAAACAGTGCAAGTTTTGCAAGATCGGATGTTTGAAAGGTCATGTTTATAACCGGCAACTTTATCCACCTGCTACCTGCATTCAGTTGAACTCCAAATAACAGCGTATATAATAACAAAGGAATTGAAATAAGAAACAACACCAATGCCACCCTGGAATAAATGGCATAATTGATCCTGTGAGCAAAATAAATAATGATCAATCCTAAAATGATAAAAGCAAATTGTTTGAACAAATAACTCTCGGTACTCTTACTCATTCTGTAAGCAAGTGATCCTGTACTGCTGTATACCAATAACAAACTGGCCAATGTTAATATGATAACGATGGCCCATATGAATTTATCTCCCCTGGTTTTACTAACAAGGTTATCACTCATCCCGCTAAATCCTTTAAACGGGAAGTTGATGGCTGCTTCATTGTTTTGTGAATTGCCAAACATTTGTTTCAATATGGATTTAAATTCTGCCATAATTTTTTATAGATTCTTTACGGCTTGTTTAAATTGTTTGCCCCTGTCCTCATAATTTTTAAAAAGATCAAAACTTGCACAGGCAGGACTTAATAAAACCACATCTCCCTTGTTTGCAAAATGAAAAGCAGCCTGAACAGCTTCCTGTGCATTTTCTGTATTAACGATCAGGGAAACGATGTCTCCGAATGCCTCATGTATTTTACGGTTATCAGTACCCATACAAACGATGGCCTTTACTTTTTCTTTAACAAGTTCTTTCAGCAGGCCATATTCATTTCCTTTATCTACACCACCGAGTATTAAAATGACCGGCTTGGTCATACTTTCAAGTGCAAACCAGGTGCTGTTGATGTTTGTTGCCTTGCTGTCATTGATAAATTCAACCCCTTTGATCGTAGATACAAATTCCATGCGGTGCTCGAGGCTTTCGAAAGTCTGAAGTGCTTCTCTTATCTTTTCTTTCCTGATATCTATTGCTGTTGCAGCCATGCTGGCAGCCATACTGTTGTATTGATTGTGTTTGCCTTTCAGTGCAAAATCCGCTACACTCATTTGCATTTCTTCGCTTTTCCATTTGAGATGCATCTTTGCATTGATCAAATAAGCTCCTTGTGGCAGTTCTTTACTCATGGTAATGGGGGCTTGGGTTGATTTTATGGGATAGTTAGTTAGGTTCTTCATGGTGGTTTCATCATCCTGGTTGTAAATAAATACATCTTCAGGCTGTTGATTTTCGGCTATTCGGAATTTGCTGTTCACATAATTTTCAATTTTGTAATCATACCTGTCCAGGTGATCTTCAGTGATATTTGTAAGTACTGCTACGTCGGGCCTGAATGTTTTAATATCATCAAGTTGAAAAGAACTGATCTCCGCCACATATAATTCTTTGGGATCTGTTGCCACCTGTTTTGCAAAAGAGTAACCAATATTTCCAACCATTGCACAATTCTTTTCTGCGTGCTTGCATATATGATAGGTCAATGCAGTTGTGGTTGTCTTTCCATTACTGCCTGTTATTGCTATTACTTTACTTTTACCGATGTACCTGAATGCAAATTCTATTTCGCTGATGACCGGGATCTGTTTTGCCCTTATCTTTTTAATGATTGCTGCTTTTTCGGGTATGCCCGGACTTTTGATCACTTCATCTGCATTTAAGATCCCTGATTCGGTGTGTTGCTCTTCTTCAAAAGGAATCTGATGTGTTTCAAGTTCGGCCTTGTAATCTGCACGGATGCTTCCACCATCACTTACAAAAACATCATACCCCTGTTTACTTGCAAGCAAAGCAGCGCCCACACCACTTTCCCCCGCTCCCAGTATGACCATTCGTTTTTTCATTAAAGACAGGCTTCTGCTTTTTAAATTAAAATTGGTTCTTCAACAGCATAGAATTTAACAGGTAATAATTTCAGACGTCTTCCTGCTTAAAAAATTGGTTCTTCAAGAGTATTGGCATTTACAGGACAACTTCTTCCTGAAATAAAATACTATCACAAACAGAAAAAATTGTTTTTAAAAGCACCGGTTTAAAGAGGTGCAAATGAAAACACTTTGTTCAAAAAAATTGGTTCTTCAAGAGTATTGACATTTACAGGACAACTTCTTCCCGAAACAATACTTTCGAATTCAGAATAAAATGGTTTTTCAACAGCATAGAATTTAACAGGCCGGTAATTTCACAGATAAGGTGTTGATCATAATTGAAAAAAGCTGAAACCTACTTGTGCATTTCAAGGTTGCGGCTTTTCAATAAAAATTTTACCTTAGTTTGAGTGTCGCTATTGCCATAGCCACACACAAAATTGTTATGATCCAAAAACGTACTGCTATCTTACTTTCATGATACCCCAGTTTCTGGTAATGATGATGAAGCGGGCTCATTAAAAAAACCCTTCTTCCTTCTCCGTACTTTTTCCTGGTGTATTTAAAATATCCAACCTGAATTACAACACTTAAATTTTCAACAAGGAATACCATACAAAAAATTGGTATCAATAATTCCTTTCTTACTATGATGGCTATGGCAGCAATGATCCCTCCCAATGCAAGGCTTCCGGTATCTCCCATAAAAACCTGGGCCGGGAAAGAATTGTACCATAAAAAACCTATACATGCTCCAACAAAAGCTGCAACAAAAATTGACAACTCGCCTATGTTTGGTATGTACATTATATTAAGATATTCTGCAAACTTGATGTTACCACTTACATAAACAAATATGCCAAGGCAAATTCCAATGATTGCACTAACGCCGGTTGCAAGGCCATCCAGCCCATCAGTTATATTTGCCCCATTTGAAACAGACGTTACTATCAATATCACAATGAGTATGTAAAGAATATATGTATAACGTTCCCAGCTTTTTGGCAACAGCTTGGCATAATTAAACTCATGGTTTTTTACAAAAGGAATGGTTGTAATAGGTGTCTTAACTTTTGCAAAAATGTGTTCCTTGCCATCAAGTTTTACAATATGAAAAGAATCACCCATTAATTTTTCCCCCGGATTTAAATGCTCTTTCACGTACTGAAAATCGGGATTGTATACTTCTCTTTCCACAACGACACTGTTGGTAAAGTAAAGTGTAGCTCCTACGATCAGTCCCAGCACAACCTGTCCGAATATCTTAAACCGTCCTGCCAATCCATCAGCATCTGTTTTTTTATAATCGATCCCTTTTTCCTTTGCTATTTTTTTTGCCCGGAGTTTTAAGTAATCATCAATAAACCCGATCGTACCGAGCCAAACAGTACACAGCAGCATGAGCCGGATGTAAACCTTATCTAGGTTTGCCAGTAAAAGTGTAGGAATTATGATAGCCAGTATTAGAATGATGCCTCCCATGGTGGGTGTTCCTTTTTTCTGTTGTTCTCCTGCAAGTCCAAGATCCCTGACTGTTTCGCCTAACTGCTTTTTTTGCAGATACCTGATCAGTTTTTTCCCATATACAGTTGTGATCACCAAAGACAATATCATAGCCAGTAACATCCTGAAAGTGATGAATTGAAAGAGCCCACTTCCGGGAAACCGGAACTCCTCTCTTGTAAGCCAATTAAATAAGTGATACAACATATTCTAAATTTGGAAATTATCTAATTTGTAAATTTGGAGATTAAAGGCTGTGTGATTTTTGTATTTTAATTATCACATTTCCAAATTTCCAAATCGGCTAATTATTTCTCTAACAATTCAAACATTTCCTTTAATACTTTTTTATCATCAAAATCATATTTCACTCCTTTGATATCCTGGTATTTTTCATGTCCTTTTCCTGCAACCAAAACAATGTCTTCACTGTTGCTCAGGCTTACAGCTGTTTTGATGGCCTCTTTCCTGTCTGCAATGGTTATGCATTTTTTTCTTCCTGTTACGCTTACACCTGCTTCCATTTCTTTTAATATTTCCAAAGGGTCTTCATTTCTAGGATTATCAGAAGTAAATATGACTTTATCACTGTACTCACAGGCAACTTCAGCCATTACCGGCCGTTTTGCCTTATCCCTGTTACCACCACATCCAACAACGGTTATCACCTGTTCATTTCCGTTGCGGAGGTTTTTAATTGTTGCCAGTACATTTAATAAAGCATCCGGTGTATGAGCATAATCAATGATACCGATTACATTGTTTTTAGCACTCAGGAAATAATCAAACCTGCCTTCTGCACCCGAAAGAGCGCTGAGTATTTGCAATACCTTGCTTTTCTCTTCGCCCAGGCAGGTTGCAACACCATAAACAGCAAGTAAATTATATGCATTGAATTCACCGATCATTTTAAAATGAACTTCTGTATCATTAACGGTCATGTGCAGACCGGTTAAACTGTTGTCTAATATCTTTCCTTTAAAATCTGCCAGTGTTTTAAGGCTGTAGAAATATTTTTTGGCAACTGTATTTTGCAACATCACCAAACCCCTTTTATCATCGGCATTGCTAATGGCAAATGCCGTTTTTGGAAGTGAATCAAACCATAATTTTTTCACACGGATATATTCATCAAATGTTTTATGATAGTCGAGGTGATCGTGTGAAATATTGGTAAAAATGGCCCCGGTAAATAAAAGTCCGGTGATGCGGTGTTGCTGAATAGCATGGCTGCTGCATTCCATGAAAACATATTCACAACCTTCATCCAACATCTGTTTTAATAATTTATTCAGGCTGATGGCATCCGGGGTTGTATGGGTGGCTTCTATAATTTTAGTTCCAACCTTGTTTTGAACAGTACTTAT
This sequence comes from Ferruginibacter sp., assembly GCA_043717805.1. Lineage (GTDB taxonomy): Bacteria > Bacteroidota > Bacteroidia > Chitinophagales > Chitinophagaceae > Ferruginibacter. Next base: position 7,888 of record JAYSWW010000095.1, on the reverse strand, counting down.
CAACCCGCATTTATTTCCAAGTGAAGTAAACAGATCCCATAACAATGTTACGATGGTGGTTTTTCCATTGGTACCCGTAACGCCTACCAGTTTCATTTTTGCTGATGGTTCTCCAAAGAAATTATGACTCATAAAGCCGGCGGCCACAGCACTGTTCTCAACAGTTATATAAGTAATATTTTCATTAACCTGTACCGGGATGATTTCACATACGATGGCAACTGCTCCCTTTTCAATTGCTGAATGAATGAAGTCATGACCATTCACTTTTGTTCCAACCAATGCAATAAAGCAGGTGCCTGCAGATACTTTCCTCGAGTCAGTCTGCAGATCGTTAACCTCAATACCCGTATCTCCGGATACAGATTTGATGCTTACTTTATATAGTATATCCTTCAACATAATATTGCTCTTAATTGAGCACCAGTGAAATTTTTTGTCCTTTTGTAAAGTTTGATCCTGCTGAAATACTTTGATTGATAACCCTGCCTCTGCCTGAAACCACTGTTTTAAATCCTTTATTTTCCAGCAGGTATACCGCATCTTTCAGACCCATTCCAGTTACATCCGGTGTAACCGGGCTGTGAGTTTCATTGTAAGAAGCTGCATTCATTCCCACTGAATTATTTTTTAACTCCATTTTTCTCCAGTATCCTGAAGCTGCAGAATCAACTGAGGTCATGTTCAGGTAACTAAAGATCGATTGCAGTTCATTTTTTATTCCGTAATATTTATACAAACCGGTATCGGCATTGGCCGGTGCACTTAATGAAGCCGTACTTAAATAATGATTATAGATACGGTCACTTATTTCCTTGAATACCCTGCCGGCAACATCGGCACCGTAAATCAATTTTGAATCATTGCTGTTTTGAATAACAACAGCCATTGTATATGCCGGTTTTTCGGAAGGAAAATAACCAATGAAAGAAGCCTGGTAAATTTTATTTCCTTTGTTATATCCTTTGTTATCCAATGCTGTAACAGCAGTTCCTGTTTTACCCGAAATAGAATATATACTGTCAAATAATATCCTGTGGCCTGTACCATGCGCACTGTCTACTACAGCTTTCAGGCATTCTTTTAACTGTACCAGTGTTTCATTTGTACAAATGCTTTCAAGCAAAACTTCAGGCCGGATCGTTTTAACCACTACGCCATAATCTTCTATTGCACTAACCAGGTAAGGCTTCATCATTTTTCCGTTATTGGCAACTGCATTGTAAACCATCAGCATATTCAATGGAGTTACCAGCTCGCCGTAACCGTGGGCCATATAAGGAATTGATGTAGCATGCCAGTATTTACCTCCCGGTTTATAAATAACAGGCTTACCGGATGATGCTGTGATATCAATACCACTCAGCATATCCAGTCTTAATTTGTGTAAATGATCTGTAAACTTTGATGGCTCATTGTGATAATACTGATCAGCCAGTTTTGCAAAAGCCACATTGCTGCTTTTGAAAAAAGCTTCTTTAACCGTCATTTCTCTTTCTCCCATGTGGGAATCTTTTATACGCAATCCATAAAAATACTTGGCACCGCCTTCGCAGTCTACGATAGAATTTATATCCACATGTTTATCTTCCAATAAACTGATCAGGGTAGCCAGTTTAAATATCGAACCGGGTTCAGTTCTTTTTCCAATTCCATAGTTGAGGTCTTCTATATAAGTACCATCGGGTTGCTTACTGCCCAGGTTTGCGATTGCTTTAATTTTACCGGTAGCTGTTTCCATTACAATTGCAGTTCCATGAATGGAATTATTTTCCACCAGCATTTTCATCAGGGCATTTTCGGCAACATCCTGCATATAAGTATCCAGCGTTGAGATGATATTTTTACCATTCACCGGGTCAACCTCGGCTCCTTCAACGGGCATATAGGCCCCTGCGGCATAACGCATCAAACGTTGTCCGGAAGTACCTTTCAATAAACTGTCATAGGTTTTTTCTAGTCCTACATTTTTAGTAGAATCTTCTCTTGATAAGCCAATTGTACGGTTTGCAAGTAATACATACGGATTGATTCTTTTGTCTCTGGGATCTACAATAACCCCACTTTTATTTCTTCCCTGTTTTACCAACGGGAAATTTCTGAATTGCCTGAATTCATCAAAAGATATTTTTCTTTTCAATAAAAAATACCTGTCTTTATTTTTATAAGCCAATTGCAATTGTTGTTTATATTCTGCACTCGTTTTGTCTTTAAAAAGATTTGCGAGGCATATACTCAATGAATCAACATTGTCTTTGAATCTTTTCCCGTTTTTTTCAGTTAACCCATCGGCTGCAAAATCCACATATATGTCAAAGATGGGAACAGATGTGCTGAGCATGTTCCCATCTTCACTATAGATCGTTCCACGCTCCGCATTGATCGGCATATACCTTAAATGAAGGCTGTCGCCCATACCAACCCAATATTTACCCTGTACTTTTTGAATGTAAATAACCCTGCCCAAAACCATGATACCAAGAACAACAATGCCCAGGAAGCAGAGGTACACTCTCCATAGTATGTCGTTTTTTATCTCCACTAAAACTGTTATAATTTATTTTATGATTAAACTGTCTGTTTTTATTATTTCAAGCTATCTGTAAGAACAACCGGCGGCCTGCTCAATTCCCGCAATCCCAAAGGTTCCACCGCTTTTACCAGTTCACTTGCTTTGCTTCTGAAAATAACCTCGCTTTTAATTGATTTGTATTCGTACTCCAGTTCTTTGATGTTTTTTTCACTGGCTGCAATTTTTCGTGCCATTTTATCAGCATAATGACCATTGTATATATACATAACAGCCAACACTGCCAGGAATAAAAAAAACGGAATGTTTTTTACAATGAACCGGTAATTAAAAAAACGTTTCCATTCCAATTTGGTATTGACCGGTTGATCCGTATGTTGAATATCCTCACTCATTGATTGCACTATTTTTTTTCAGCAATGCGTAATTTTGAACTTCTTGATCTTGTATTTTCTTTGATTTCTTTTTCACCGGGTACAATTGGTTTTTTTGTGATCACCAGAAAAGGGGATTCCTTTTTTGTTCCATACACATCATCCGGTTGTATTTCATCAAAAGAACCCTGCTTAAAAAAATTCTTCACCATCCTGTCTTCCAGGGAGTGAAAAGTAATCACTGCAATCCGTCCTCCCGGTTTTAAAACCAACAATGATTGCTGCAGCATTTCCTTCAAGGCTCCCATTTCATCATTTACTTCAATCCGCAAAGCCTGGAATACCTGGGCAAAATATTTATTCGGGTTTCCTTTAACAATGTGATGAACCAACTGTTTAAACTGGCTGATCGTTTTGATGGGCGTTACAGCCCGTTGTTCTATAATGGTTTTAGCAAGCGTTTTTGAATTTGTGACCTCACCGTATTTTTCAAATATTTTATGTAATTGTATCTCTGAATATTTATTTAGAATATCCGCTGCCGTTGCCTGCTGCCTTATATCCATCCGCATATCCAGTTCAGCATCAAAGCGGGTGGAAAATCCCCTGTCAGCTTCATTGAACTGGTGGCTCGAAACACCCAGGTCTGCCAGTATTCCATCTACAACAGCAATTTTGTGAACCCTTAAAAAACGTTGCAGGTAACGGAAATTCTGTTGAATAAAAATCACTCTTTTGTCGTCCGGTAAATTCTGCCTCGCTGTTTCATCCTGGTCAAATACGAACAATCTTCCGTTACTGCTTAATTCATTTAAGATGGCCCTGCTGTGGCCACCGCCACCAAAAGTGCAATCCACATATATCCCATCCGGGTTTATTTTCAACCCTTCGATAACCTCTTTTAAAAGAACAGGAATGTGATAGTTTGCCGGCTGATCTGTTGATTGATTTTTAACCATGGTTTTATTTGGTTCGTTCATACTAAATCAACTTATCAACCCATCCTGCCTGAAGACAGGTTATCATCCTTTTTTTTCATCACTTCCTGAGCGAGGCTACTGAATGCTTCTGGTGAAAAAGATTCAAAGAACTGCTGGTATTTATTTCGGTCCCAGATTTCAATTTTATTAATGGCCGATACCAACACAATGTCTTTTTCAAGGGAAGCATGCTCCATTAAATTTTTTGGTAAAAGCACCCTACCTGCTGAATCAAGTTCTAATTGTATGGCTCCGTTTAAAAAATAGCGGCGAAACTCCCTAACTTTAGGATCAAAATCATTCAGTTGACTGATCTCCTTAAATATGGGCTCCCAACTTTGTATCGGATACAGCGTAAGGCATTTTTCAAATCCACGGTTTATCACAAACAAATAATTATCCTGTTCCGGCAGCTGTTTTTTGAAGCCGGATGGCAAAAGAAAGCGTCCTTTTGCGTCAATTGTAGATTCATATTCTCCTATAAATCCAATCATTACAGTGATAAATTGTTATTTTTATATTATTAATTACACAAAATAACACTTTTTCCCACTTTAAGACACATTTTTATGGAAAGTTTTTTATCCACAGCAGTTTATGCCATAATAGCAGCGGATTAGAGGTCATAATAGGAAAATGTCATTGTGGATGGAATGTGGATAGCTGTGAATTGATGTGGATAACAGCAGATTATTTTGCCAGGGGGATGCTGATGAGAAATGTACTCCCTTTTCCAAGAGTACTTTCGGCTTTTATGGTTCCTTTGTGGGCATCTACCATTGTTTTTACATAACTGAGCCCAAGACCGAATCCTTTTACATTGTGAATATTACCTGTATGTGCCCGGAAAAATTTTTCAAATATCCGGCTGAGGGTTTCTTTATTCATACCAATACCATTGTCTTCGATTTTTATTTTTATGGAATTTCCCGCATTAGAAGTATGCAGTTTAATTAAAAGTCCTTCATTTGAATATTTAACTGCATTGTCTAACAGGTTGTTTATAAGATTTGTAAAATGAACCTCATCGGCCATGATGATATCTTTTTGCGCCTCGAGGCTTACTTCCAGCTTGCCCATTTTTTCATTTACAGGTAAAGCAATATTATTGAGTGCACTGGTTATCATGGTATGGGCAGAAAGTTTTTTGAGGTTAAGTTGTACTTCCTGCTTATCAAGCAATGCCGCCTGCAGTATGGTTTCCACCTGCTTGTTCATTCGTTTATTCTCTTCTTTGATAACAGCAGTGAAATAATTTGTTTTTTCTTTATCTGAACTCACTTTTTCATTTTTCAGGGCATCTACTGCCAGCGAAATAGTTGCCAGCGGGGTTTTAAACTCATGTGTCATGTTATTAATAAAATCAGATTTTATTTCACTTAGTTTCTTTTGTCGCAAAAGGGCTCTTATGGTTAGAAAAAAAGCCGTAGTGATAATAATGGTAAATAATATTGCCCCTAAAATGAACCAGGTAATTTCCCTTAATATTATACTACGTTGGTGAGGAACAATTACAACCAGGAATTCTTCTTTTACCAAGTTTTCATGGTCACTACCACTGGATCCAACCAAAGGGATGATGTGGTGTGTATTGTTTAAAGTGTCCATGTAATATTTATAAAAATTCTCTGTTTGTATTTCATCCCCGGTCAGCGAATTTTGTGTTACAGCAAATTCAAATGGAATGTCTTTCAGGTTATTCCTGTCAAGTGACATCCGGACAATATCTGATATTTCTTCTTTTGAATACCTTTGAATAACAGATGGCCTGTTAAATTCCATTTGCATTTTATCGTTTGGAAACAATGGGTTCGAATTCCTGTTAAAGCCCGGGAAACGCCTGTCCTGCATCAATTTTTCGGCGGCATCATTTGTTGCACGGTTGATATTATCAATAAGTTGTTGCTCTTTTACATCTTTGGCGCTTCTCAACCATAAATACTGGAAAAATATCAACCCCAACAGAGAAAGCAGTACAAGGATGGAAATAATGGGGAATATTTTTTTCATATAATTTAAACTAATCCTAAAAAAAGTACCAGGCAATGATCGCAAAAATAAACCACAAATACGGATGCAAAAATTATTAAGCCGGATATCCTTAAAATTAACTAAGGTTTACAACAAAACAGAAATGGTATTTTTCTTAATTCTTTACAATAATATCTTACTTTAGAAATATGATTCAACCGGCACAGAACATATTATTGATCGCTGATCCGTTTTTAAAAGATCCAAATTTCATGCGAACAGTTGTATTTATATGCCGGCATTCGGAAGAGGGCAGTTTCGGATTTGTTTTGAATAAGATATTCAACCAAACACTGGATGAATTGATTACCGGTCTTGATGGAATTGAAATGCCGGTTTATTACGGTGGCCCTGTACAAACGGATACGGTGCATTATATACACCAATATCCTGATCTGATCCCGGATAGTTATAAAATATCTGATGAGATCTTCTGGGGAGGGGATTTTGAAACCGTGAAAACACTTTTAAGAACCAAGCAGGTCGACCCGGGTAAAATTAAATTCTTCATCGGTTACAGCGGATGGGAAAAAAACCAGCTCACTTCCGAATTAACTGAAAACAGTTGGCTAACTGCAACCGCTACACGAAAAATAGTATTTAATACCGATTCAGATATTGTATGGAAAGAAAGCCTGAAGCATCTCGGAGGTAAATATGAAATGCTTATAAATTTTCCCATTGACCCGCAATTAAATTAATTCTATACCTTTCCAAAAATATCAATTTGCTATACAGGCTGTTTTATATTCCTTCGAAATTCGCATTCTGGATCTATTGCAGGCATATTCTGATTAAAAATACAAATATGCTTTCTTTAAAAGGCCCCCTGTTGATCGCAGCCAATCACCCGAATTCTTTTTTAGATGCTATTATCATATCTACTCTTTTTAAACAACCGGTTTATTCACTCGCAAGAGGCGATGCATTTACAAAACCTTTTTATAAAAAACTATTGCTTTCATTAAACATGTTTCCTGTTTACCGGATAAGCGAAGGCGTTGAAAACCTGGAAAACAATTATGATACTTTTGAAAAGTGCAAAGAGATATTTAAAAAAAACGGCATTGTATTGATTTTCAGTGAAGGCAGGTGCATCAATGAATGGCGCCTGAGGCCATTAAAAAAAGGGACGGCAAGACTTGCTCAAAGCAGCTGGCAGGAAGGGATCCCGCTGAAAGTTTTGCCTGCCGGTATCAATTACCAGTCTTTTTCATCTTTTGGCAAGAATTTACAATTGAATTTCGGGAACATCATACATGAAAAAGATATTTCATCAAATGACGGGTATGGTAAGACGATCAATGAATTCAATGAGAAACTCAGAAGTGAATTTAATTCACTTGTATTAGAAATTGATTCAAAAGATGAACTGAAGAAAAAGGAAACATTTTTTATCAGACAACCTGTTTTATTAAAGATTATTTTATTTATTCCTGCAGTTTTCGGATATATTTTACATGCCCCCCTTTTCATTCCGGTCAAAAAATTTGCTTCAGCAAAAGGAGGCCACAATGATCATTATGATTCTTTGTTGATAGGTTTGTTGTTTATATTATATCCATTGTACCTGCTGCTTATTTGTTTTTTCGTTTATTTGTTTACAGGTGGATTGTGGTGGATACTGGTTTTCATTGTATGGCCATTTTGTGCAAAGAGTTATGTACTTATGAAGAAGCAGTTTTGATGTCACAAAATTATCAGCACGAATTTTACATATGAAAAAAGCCTGCACATTATGTACAAGCTTTCACTTTCTTATTCCCTGTCTGCTAGGCGCATTCAGGCAGGCTTATTTTATATTTCTTATTTCTCTACTGCTCCTTCTACCAAAACAGTTGTCTTATTATTCAACACTTCAACAAATCCGCTTTGTATGGTATAAGTAGTTGTAGCACTTTTATCATTTAAGATTTTCAGGCTTCCGGCTTTGAGTGCACTTACCAATGGAGCATGCCTGTCGAGTACTTCAA
>JAYSWW010000094.1:0-2118 GCA_043717805.1 Ferruginibacter sp. | reverse complement strand
TCAACAACGGACAAATAACAATTGATTGTGTAACAGACCGCTTTAATTACGAAGTACCCTTTAGCGAAAAAAAAGATTATCCTATGGACTTACAATACCTCAACGGCTTTGAAGCAATGCCATCATACAATGGCCGAATTGAAAAATACCAATCTGATGAAGGAGATGGTATGGCAGAATTAGGCCGTCTCATCCAGAAAAAGATGGGCGTAAAAGGAAAGAACCCCATGCCTGTGAAAGCAAAAAAACAAATGCCCTTTAAAAAACAGATGCCGGGCATGAAGAAAAAAGCTGCCATCCTTTTACAGCAAAACCCGGCTGCTGATCCTGTGGAAAATCAAAATCCGCTACCCGATGGTAACACAAAGCCGAAGAAGAAAAAATTCTTTGGTAAGCTGCTGAATGTGGTGAACAAGGCTAACCCCGCAACCGTACTCCTGCGTAATGGCATACTTGCCAGCATGAAACTCAATATCCGAAATACGGCAGGGCGGTTGCGCTGGAGTTACCTTTCACCACAGGAGGCAGTTAACAAAAGTATTGATCCTGCTAAGTTCCAAAAGCTGGTGAATGCAAGGATGAAACTGGAGAAAATATTTTTTGGTGCAGGTGGTACTGTAAAGAATCTGAAGAAAGCCATATTAAGTGGAAAAGGAAATAAGGACAAAGCTGTGAATGGTTTTGATGGCTTTGGAATGATTGACCTGGAAGGTGTAGAGTATATGAATGAATATACTGCCATGCCTGAATTATTGGGAACAGAAATTTACCAGGATGAGAATGTAAACGGCATGGGAGATTTTGGCGAACTTGGTGAACCCATTACATTAGCCAGCATTGCAGCAGCAGCAGGTGTGGTTGCAGGTATTGTTGCCATGCTGAAAGATGTAGGTAATATTTTCCAAAAGAAAACCAAAGGTGCAGAAGACTTTGACGAAAAAGTAAATGAGGATGCAGATAAAAATTCGCCAGTACCAATAAATCCTCCACCAACGACTTTACCAAATGTTATCATCAATGAAGCTACTCCAACACCGGATAGTAATATACCAACGGAATTACCTGTGAAGGTAGCAGAAGCGAACAAAATGGCGGTTAAAGCAAATGCAGAAGTAAATGAAAATAAAGAGGTAATTATTCATGCAAATGCAGAAGAAAAGGCGGCAGCAAATAATGTGTATAATAAGACAGAAAATAAGGCTGCTGATAACAACACAGACAATAACAATAATAATAATAATAACAACAGCGATAGTCCAGGCTTTTGGGAAAAGAATAAACAATGGCTGAAGCCGGTTGCCATTGGTGTGGGAGGCTTAACCGTAATCGGAATTGGTTATGCCATGTTCAAGGGAAGCAAGACACAAAATAAAGCATCGCCACAGGGCAAATCATTATCCGGTACGCCGCATAATGCCAGGAAGAAAAATCATCAACGAAATAAAAGCCAGAAAAGCAAACATCACAAGAAAAAAGCTATAGCCCTGCTGTAGTAATCCGTACACTTTAAAAAACTCAAAGTATGCCTAATCAAAAAAACCAATACAAACAAAAAGCCAGGAAGAAAGGATTTCTTTCGGGCATGAATGCAGAACTACCCACAAAGGGTAATGTAAAAAACACCATGCTGGAAACAGGAAAAGATTTACTTGTTGCCGTTTTAGGTGGAGGATTAATCGGCTCCGCCATTGGAAGGCCATCGCTTGCAATAGGAATAGTGGCTACCGGAACCGGACACTACACCCAGAGCCGTATGCTAACCTTACTCGGTATTGGTATGATGGCTGCCAATGGATTTCAGAGAGGAAAAGGTGTGAATGGTTTGGAAGGATTGGATGGGGTGAAAGAAAGGTTGATGGCTTACAAAGAAAATTTTTCTGAAAAACTTTACCTGGACAAAATCCTGAAGCAAAAATCAGCCACACCAACCAATGGCATTGGCGAATTACAATACTTCAACTACGACCAGGAAATGAACGGCGGATTAAATGCCCTCAATAGTATAGAAGATCAGCTTATTGAAAGTGGTATGCAGTTTCAGCAAATGACCGGCGCAGCACTTCCTGAAATGGAAGCTGATGATGAATGGGAAGAAAGGCTTTATTAAACCTGTATCCT
>JAYSWW010000093.1:0-2119 GCA_043717805.1 Ferruginibacter sp. | reverse complement strand
AATCTAAAACCTTATCTTTTTTGTCCAAAAACAATATTGCATTGTGCGGTAAATAGCACATTGCTGCATTTGTTTCTGTAATTGTCCAACGAAAGCAGGTGTTGTAAAGTATGTCACTTAATGTGTCCACTTGATAAATATTCAACGAAACTGTTTGTGCAAGTTTTGAAAAACAAATAGTGTCATTCTGTATCGGAAGTCTATAAATGAATTCAGGTGGTCTGTAATATTTTGTTTTTACTGAACGGCTACTATCAACTTGTTTGTCAAATGAAACAAGCATTATTCTGGCGGATTGATTAAACGGATAGAATGTGAGTCGAGTTTTTAATGGGTATTTTGTACTTTCTATTTTTTGAGGGGTCTGAGAAGGAATATTATTTGTCTGACAAAACCCTTGGAAAGTAAAAATGGAAACTAAAAGATAACAACATATTTTTTTCATAGTAGAACGAAATGTCGTTTAAAATTCTGACTAACGTTTTTTTTGTAGTTTGAAAATCAAGCAATTGCAAAACCAACGTCTTCAGCCTTGATACCAAATTTAGCAATCGTTTTTCGAACTCGTGTTACTAATTTTAGTTTTCTTTTTTGGTCTAGTAATAAATATTCTGTGGGGGGATTGTATGGTTGACTTTTGACAACCATATTCCAAATGATTACGGCAAGTTTCCGTGCTGTTGCACTTATTGCTGTAGCTCTGTCTGTTTTGTATAATATGCGCCTAAAAAAATCTGATAAATGTGTGTCCTTTAAATTACCAATCACATTCGCTGCATTTCTTAGTGCAATCTTTAACCTATTGCCACCTTTTGGTATATGGCTATTGATTACTTTGCCTCCGGTTATTTTTGTATTTGGACAAAGATGCAACCAACTTGTAAACTGCTTAGAAGATGCAAACCTTTTAAACCCTTCTAATCCAACCTCACTCATTAATGCCATTATTGTGCTATGGCCAACCCCTTCAATTGCCATTAAATCTACTCCGCCAAAATACTGATACGACAATTGGTTTAAGTCCATATTCCTGGGAGCATTTTTATTCAGCCGCTTATGGGGCTTTTCTGTTGTCAAGAGTTTTTTTTTACTGCATCAGCCTGGATATTGGATTCTAAAATATGCTTAATAGAAACATCACAATTTTCTATTTGCACTCGAAATGTTTTATACAAACTCAGCTCTTGTTGTAAGCAAAATAAATAATCAGGTCGATTGTTGCTTTGTAAAGCTTTGGCAATTTCTTGTTCCGACTTCTTGCAATTGCCATTTCTAAAAGCAGCTAATATTTGTGGATTGGTCTCTCCTTTACAAATGGCTTCAATGATTGTCATGCCTGTAAGCCCGGTAATATCTTTCAATACTACATCTAAGCGTACATTTAAGAGGCGTAAATACTTTTGCATTTTACGGACACTATCAGCTTCTTGTTGTATGAGATTTAAACGATGACGACTATATGTTCGTAGTTGTTCGGTGATTGGATCGGGTAAGAAATTCCCTTGTAACATGCCTAAACTATACAGTTTTTGGATGTGTTGACAATCTTGTACATCTGTTTTTTTACCACTTGGATTTTTTGTGTAACGACCATTACAAAGCTCAGCTTTAATACCGGCTTCCTGAATTAAACTAAATAAACTTTGCCAATAAGTTCCGGTACTTTCCATACATACACGCTCAACATCATTGTCTAAAAGATGCTGAACTAAGGCATGCAAATCTTCATTATAAACACCAAACTGTCGTACTTCATCTTTACCTTGCCCTATAGCAACATAATGTGATCGACTTCCTACATCTATCCCAGCAGAGTTGGGGTAAACAATAGGGAATGAAATTTTTTTTTAACTGTCTTTTTCATACACTTTGTTTTGGTTAATAAAAATGCAAAGAAGATGTATGTATGGATATATGATTATTCTGAACGGGGTCAAATAAATGCCACCAATTATTGCAACATAGTCTTATGAATTTCTTCACAAGAACTTATACATCTCAACCTGAATGGCCATCGGGCTATGAACACCAATTTTAAATCGGTCTATTTCTCTTTGCTATTACAAGGTAAGAAAAAACGTTAGCAAACTTTTGCAACTCGTCGTCGAGTAGGGGGAAT
>JAYSWW010000092.1:0-14031 GCA_043717805.1 Ferruginibacter sp. | reverse complement strand
CACTTGCATCGCTGTTGAACTTTAACGTAATACAAAACGATTCACTTTTATTGATTGACAAAGGTATTGCCATTACAAAAAAAGACAAATTCAGGAATCAGCGTATAATCTTAACCGTTTATGTACCTGTTGGAAAACAGGTAAAGATAAACAGGAGTGTAGGATGGTCAAACAATATCCATTTTGAAGGGCCCTGGAACAACAATGAGTGGGATGTTGACTTTGATGAAGTTGAACACGGATGGGACATCAATACGGAGTATATCATGAAATCAGATGGCTTGTATAAACTGGATGGCACACCCGTAGATGAATGGAAACACCCTAAAGTAAAAGTAGGGGCCAATGGAATTAATGTGGAAGATGGCGACACTAAAATAAGGATCGATGAAAACGGGATCATTATCAATGACGGGAAGGGCGACAATTACCGGTATGATAAAAACAGCCTTAAAGAAAAAATAGACTCATTGAAAATGAATTTGGATAAAGAACATCAGCGGTTAAAAGATTCACTGGAAAAAGCAAAAGAAAAAATTGACAGGCAGTTGGAAAAAATAGATGGCACATCAGGCCAGGTCAATGAAGTGATATCCTATAGCCTGCCTGCATACAACCCTATGTTAATATTGAATTAAACCTGTTTCAATAGTTGAGTTGAAGTTGAAGCAAAAAAGATCCTGCCGTAAAAAGCAGGATTTTTTAATTTACATTTGCCAACTAAAATCAGCAAATGAAGCAAACTCCTTTTACAGAAAAACACATTGCCCTGGGCGCAAAAATGGCCGAATTCGCCGGGTTCAACATGCCCATTTCCTATACAGGCATCAACGAAGAACACGCCGCGGTGAGAAACAAAGCCGGTGTGTTTGATGTTAGCCACATGGGGGAGTTTATTGTAAAAGGGCCACAAGCACTGGATCTCATCCAGCGCATTACAACAAACGACGCTTCAAAACTTACCGCGGGAAAAGCACAGTATAGCTGCATGCCAAACAATGAAGGCGGAATTGTTGATGATCTGCTGGTTTACTGCCTGGAAGAAAACAATTCTTATATGCTGGTTGTAAATGCCGGAAATATTGATAAAGACTGGAAATGGATAACCGATCACAATACCAACAATATTGAGATGCATAACATCTCCGATAAAACCTGTTTACTTGCAATCCAGGGGCCGGATGCAACAAAGACCTTACAGTCACTAACGGAATTGGATATACTTAATTTAAAATATTATACATTCGAAAAAGGAAAATTTGCCGGCGTGGATAATGTATTGATCAGCGCAACCGGTTACACAGGTGCAGGAGGTGTTGAAATATATTTTGAAGACAAAGACAATGCAGCCAACATCATCTGGGATGCCATTTTTAAAGCAGATGCAGGCATAAAACCCATTGGGTTAGGCGCAAGAGATACCCTTCGTTTGGAAATGGGTTTTTGTCTTTATGGCAATGACATTGACGATACCACTTCCCCAATGGAAGCCGGCCTGGGCTGGATCACCAAGTTCACAAAAGATTTTACATCGAAAGATATCTTTGAAAAGCAAAAAGCAAATGGGGTTTCAAAAAAGCTGGTTGGATTTGAAATGATAGAAAAAGGAATTGCACGCCATGATTATGAGATCAAGGATTTTGACGGCAATACCATTGGCCGTGTTACATCAGGCACACAATCACCAACATTGGGAAAAGCCATAGGAATGGGCTATGTTAATACAGCAAAAGCAGCCATTGGAACAGAAATATTTATCAAGATCAGGTCAACTCTTTTAACAGCCAGGGTTGTAAAAATTCCATTTGCCTGATAACTGCCATCCCGACAATCATGGAAAATCAAAAACCTTCTTTGTTTACATGCCTTTCGCCATCATTGCTTCATTTGTATGATGTAAGTTCAAGTGTGATCGTTATCATTGATGTATTACGGGCAACATCTACAATTGCAACAGCCCTGGAAAACGGAGCAAAATCGATCATACCTGTAGACAGTGTTGCAGATTGCATTCGGATAGGCAAACAAATAAATGCGATCACTGCAGGAGAAAGGGACGGAAAGGTTGCCGAAGGATTGCAATACGGGAATTCTCCCTTTGAATATCCCCGAACATTTATTGAAGGTAAAACACTGGTATTAACTACCACCAATGGCACACGCTTATTGCACATGGCGCTTGATAAAGGCGCAACAGATATCATTACCGGCTCTTTTGCAAATCTTGATGCCGTTTGTAATTATTTAACTGCAAAAAATAAACCGGTCATTCTTGCCTGCGCTGCCTGGAAAGACAGGGTTAATATTGAAGACAGCTTGTTTGCGGGAATGGTGATCCATAGAATTAAAAACCAATTCAATGTTAATTGTGACGCTTCACAAATGGCCGAAGGACTTTACGAAGCAGCAAACCCGGGTTTGTATGAATTTATGGAAAAGAATAAAGCTTCTCATTTTCTGCGCCTTTCCTCTTTCGGGTTACAGGAAGACATTAAATTCTGTTTAACCCCCAATACAGCAAAAGCACTACCCTTTTACATTGATGGCACATTGATAAACAATAATCTTTGACTTTACTTTACAATGCATCATATTTGAACGTTTAAGATGTTAACACAAACATTCTGTAACTTTTCATACATCTAACCTTAAACGTCTAAAACCCTTAAACGGTTTTTAAACGATTTTATACACAATCCTTTTCTCACTCAGTTATTTTCCTTTACTTTTGCAAATTGCACTTTTCGGAACCGGCGACTGCCGTTTTCAGCATCGGTAAAGTACAATCTGTAAAAATTTATTTTCATAAAAAGTACCTTAAAATTTGGCATTACCACATATAATCAAGCACATTTATAACAACGGTACCGATGAGGTGATACGGCGTGGGAAAAAAATTCATTCACTTGGATTTGTTGAACTTGTGGAGCACGATGAATTGATGGGCGGCATTGTTTTCAGGGTAAAAGACGACAGTTACAGCACGTTTTACAAAGTATACATACAAAAGTATGCAGATGCAAAAACCATGTCGCTCAGGTGTAGTTGTCCTTATAACATCGGTGAAATATGCCGTCATGAAGTAGCAGCATTGTTTCGCTTGCAGGATATGGTTGATAAAAATATGCTCGGCTCAACGACCATCCAATACAGCCAGTTACACACGGTAGCCAAAATGAAGCACATTGATCTTAAAATGATCAAAATGCTTTCTTCCCCTGCTATTTATGAAGAAGCGGAAAACATACTTCGCACATCGAAAGCAACCATTTTAAGTGCTGCAGATGAAAGAGTTGAAGCCGAACTGGTTTATAACGGCCAAACCTTTCCGTTGGTTATACAGAAAAATGAAGAAAGATGTTTTGACACTTCCTGTATGTGTGGAGAGTCTATGCACCCACTTTGCGAACACAAGACCTTGTTGTTCCTTCAGTTGTTGAATTCCTACGGCCCCAATTATTTCGACAGCATCCGAAATTGGGATAAAGAAAAAAATAAATTGCTTCAGATATACGGATACAGCCTGAATGACGACCTTGCCGGAAAGTTTGAATTTACTTATAAAGAAGGAAAGCCTTTTTTAATACTCCTTGATCCATCCATAAAACGTGTGGCAGCCACAGGCGTTAAACAACCGGTATCTTTTGTAACCCCGGAAGTACGCCGGGAAGAATTGGTGATAGAAGAAGCCCCGGCTAAAAAACTGGGAATGGTATTTAATTTTAATTCAAAAACATATCCCGGATTTAATATTGAAGCCATACAGGGTGATGCAGACGATGACAATAAAAAATTCATTGGCAAAGCAGAAGCACTTGACCTGACCAAATTTGTAAACACTGAACTTTTCAGTGAAGATGACAAACAACTTTTTCAACAGGTAAGAAAACTGCAGGAAACCGAAGTGAATAAATACCTGAACCGCAATTCTCCTTTCAGCGGAATATGGGAAAATATCATTCACAACGACGGGGACGACCTTCCGGAAGAAACAAAATCACTTATTACCGAATACCTGCATCCCAAGCTTAAAAAAGTATTTGATGAACAGGCCGCCAACAATTTTGTTTATTTCCTTCCCCGGCAAAAAACGTTTAAAACAGCCAATCTCATTGAAATAGAATTGAGCAATGAACTGATCTCACCGATCTTTAAAGTGATGGCTGTGAATGGCCATTTTGAGATCATGTGTATGGTAAAGCTGAATGGCGAAACCATTTCATTCAGTAACAATGAATGCGACAGCAGTCTGGTTTTTTTGCATGAGAATATATTATACCTCTGGCAAAAACCGGAGGATGTTTTGCAGGCAGAAAAATTCATCAAACAAGGGAATATACAACTCAGTAAAAGCAATTGGGCAGATAAAATGCAAAAAATTATCCTGCCATTGACCAAAGAATACCAGGTAGAATTTGAAAAAAGCCTGGTGAAAGAAATTAAAAATGTAAATCCCGAAGTAAAACTGCAATTACAGGAAAGAGGCGATTACCTGTTGTTTCAGCCAATGTTTTCCTACAATGGATTTGATACGAAGGCCTCTGATAAAAATTCCATTACCATTCCCGATGGAGATAAAATACTCATTATACACCGCAACCTGTCTGCAGAACAATCATTCCTGGATAAGCTGGAAAGCCTGCACTCAATGTTTGTGCGCCAGGAAGAAACCGGCAGTTTTGTATTAAAAGGAGCAGATGTGTTGCGTAACAACTGGTTCTTTTTATTTGTAGACGCCATGAAAGAAATGAAAGTGCCGGTATTTGGTTTTGAGGCCCTTAAAAATTTCAGGTTTAACACGGCAAAACCAAATACTCACATACATGTAAGCAGCGGGCTGGACTGGTTTGATGCAAAAGTTGAAATAGAATTCGGCGAACAACGGGTTGGTATATCCGATATTAAAAGGGCACTTGCCGGTAAACAATCATTTGTTCAGCTGGGCGACGGATCGCTTGGTATTTTACCGGATGAATGGTTGAAACGATATGCTTTGTTGTTCAAGGTTGGTGACGGGAAAAGTGATAAGCTGAGGCTTTCCAGGTACCACATGAGCGTGATCGATGAGCTGTATGAAAACAGAGATGAAACAGAATTAAGTTTTGCGCTGGATGAAAAATTTGAAAGGCTCCGGGAGTTTAAGAATATTCCGGAGATCCCCGCCCCGGAAACATTACAGGCTGTACTGCGCCCGTACCAGGTTTCAGGCTATCAATGGCTGAGCTATTTAAATGATGTTGGCTGGGGAGGTATCCTGGCAGATGACATGGGTTTGGGTAAAACGGTCCAGGCGCTTACCATGCTTGAATATTACAAAACGATCAACAACGGGTTAAAGGCAATCGTCATTTGCCCAACTACATTGATATATAACTGGCAAAACGAAGTAAAAAAGTTCACGCCGGGACTGGAATATCATATTCACCATGGGAATACCCGAAGCAGGGATGTGGCAGAACTACAAAAACACAATGTTATTATTACAACTTATGGCACCTTGCGGAGTGATATACAGTTGCTGCTGAAAATTTTATTTGATTACGTTATCCTTGACGAAAGCCAGGCAATTAAAAACCCTTCGTCAAAAGTAACCAAAGCAGCCTCCCTCCTCAATGCAAAAAATCGTTTGTGCATGAGTGGTACACCGCTTCAGAATAACACATTTGACATTTTTGCGCAAATGAACTTCTTAAACCCGGGTCTGCTGGGAAGCATGGAGTTTTTCCGAAATGAATTTGCCACCCCGATCGATAAATTCGGTGAACAGGAACAAAAAGAACACTTGCGTAAATTGTTATACCCCTTCATATTGCGCCGTACAAAAGAGCAGGTGGCAAAAGACCTTCCTGAAAAAACTGAAACCATTTTATTCTGTGAAATGGATAAGGCCCAACGAAAGATATATGATGCTTACCGCAATAGTTACCGGGATAAGATCCTGGGCACCATTGATCAGCAGGGAATAGACAAATCGCAGTTAACGATCCTGCAGGGATTGATGAAACTAAGGCAGATCTGCGACAGTCCGGCCATTTTAAACGAAGAAGACAAGTATCCAAATCATTCCATAAAGCTGGATGAACTTTCAAGAGAGATAGAAGAAAATATCGGGGAACACAAGGCACTTATATTTTCACAGTTTTTAGGAATGCTCGCTTTGATAAAAGCTAAACTCACCGAACACAATGTTCCTTACGAATACTTTGACGGAAGCACATCCCCGGTTGACAGGGAAAAAGCCATTCAGAATTTTCAAAACAATGATGATTGCAGGGTATTCCTGATCTCCCTGAAAGCAGGGGGTGTGGGTTTAAACCTTACCGCTGCAGATTATGTATACATTGTAGACCCCTGGTGGAACCCGGCCGTTGAGCAACAGGCAATTGACCGCACACACCGGATTGGACAGACAAAAAATATTTTTGCATACAGGATGATCTGCATCGATACCATTGAAGACAAAATATTACAGTTGCAGGAAAGGAAAAAAACCCTGGCAAAAGAACTTATTGCCGATGACTCAAGCTTTGTAAAAGCATTGAGCAAAGCAGATGTGGAATATCTTTTCAGTTAAAAAAACATTAACCTGTATCATTAGAAATTATTTAATATTTATAATAAAATGATAATTATTTTCTAATGTTCTTTCAACAGGGCATTTCTTTTCTTTCTATATGTACTTTAATATACAAACAACGAAACATTACGTTTTATTCTATCTTCTGATTTCTTGTCAGTTAACAAAATGTGAATTATCTTTAGCCTTCATTTTATCGGTATTATTTAATAACCCTATAAGTAAGAAAATAAGAATATTCCGGATAAAATAACTTCTTATAAAGTCCATTATTTCCAACATTAAGTAATAGCCAATAAAATTGTTATTACACGCTTATCCTATCTAAACACTCAGGTAATATACCTGTTTTCCGGCAGAGAATTTTCGTTTTAATAAATATTATCTTAAACAATGCTCCAATGAGTAAAATCTACACGTCAAATTTTAGATTTAATAATTTTGTTTTTTTTCTGGTTTTGCTGTTTTCTTCGGTAAAAGCAAATGCACAAATAGATATCAGTATAGGTACCGGAACTGCAGGAAACACCAATACGACATATCCTTGTCCGCTTCAGGATTTCTATGAAGGCAGCCGCATGCAATATTTATACAGGGCTTCTGAATTAACAGCAGCAGGTATGGGGCCGGGAAATATAAATTCATTAAAATACAATGTTATTTCTGTAGGCACTGCTGGCATTGTTGAACAGCATACCATAAAAATCGGGGGAACTTCGGCGGTTACATTGGGTGCTACAACCTGGGAGCCTGGAACAACAACGGTTTATGGCCCTGTAAACTACCAGCCTGTTGTTGGAGTGAATACTTTTACATTTACTACACCTTATTTCTGGAATGGTACCGATAATATAGTAATTGAAATATGTGGCGGTGAGCCGGGAAATGCTACCGGAACATGGTTTACAGAAAATCCAATTATTCCATGGACCGTCGGATTGGCTTTTAATGGTTCTCATAATTACAGGGCGGACAACCTCGGTAATTTATGCGGTACAGCAACCACCACAAATACCGGAACACAAACAACCCGCCCAAATGTTACCATGAACTGGACTCCGGCTGCAGCTTGTTTGGGCACCCCAACAGCTGGAACTGCTATTGCAAATCCTACTATAGTATGTCTAGGCACCCCATTTACCCTATCAGTTACAGGGGCAACGGTTGCATCAGGTTTAACCTATCAATGGCAATCTTCGCCTGATAACATAATTTATACTGATATCGCAGGAGCTACAGCCCCTTCATTAACAACTACACAAACTGTTTCAACTTATTATCATTTAGTAGTAACCTGTACAGCCGGAGGGTCTGCCACTTCAACCAACGTACAAGTTACCAGTCCATCACTGGTAAGCGGAACATTTACGATAAACTCCGCATTGCCAACAGGAGGAACCAATTTCCAGACATTTAATGATGCTTACAGTTACATAAAGTGCGGAATAGATGGTCCGGTTATTTTCAATGTGAATGCTGCCAGTGGCCCATACAATGAGCAATTGATCATGACACCGGTTCCCGGAGCATCAGCAACCAACACAGTAACATTTAACGGAAACGGCAGAACGATCTCGTTCCTTTCAACAAACACCAATGAAAGAGCAGTAATAAAACTGAATGGCGCCGATCATATTAAGTTTGACAACCTGGTTATTACTGCCCTTGGTACTGCAACCACAGAATATGGCTTTGGCGTTCAGTTATTAAATGATGCCGACAGCAATGCTGTTACAAATAGTATTATTAATATAAACAGCACCTCCACATCTACCAATTATGCAGGTATTGTTATGAGTGCATCTGCAACCGGGGCAATTACTACCGGAAACACACTAAGTGATGGTAATATTTTCAGGGGTAATACCATTTCCGGTGGTTATTATGGAATCACATGTATCGGAAGTACAACCGCTGCCAACAGGGATAATAATATATCAGGCAATCTTGTTAAAGATTTTTACTCTTTTGGTATTTATATACTTGGCAACTTTAATACACAAATTGATTCCAATACAATAACACGGCCCGAAAGAGCAACAGTAATAATCTGTAATGCCATTTATATTACCAGCCTTAATGTAAGCGTAAACGTTACCAGGAATACGATCACCGATCCTTATGGTGGTGCACCTGCAAGCACAGCAGCATTTAATGGAATTTTCATTACCGGAACTGATGCTTTGAGCGGGGTGGAAAATAAGATCATCAACAACCGTATTTACAATATAACAGGAGCGGGGGAAGCCAATGGTATTAATAATACCGGATCAGACAATGTTTGGATCCAGCACAATACAATATTGATGGATGGTGCAGGCGGAACCGGAACTGCTTTAACAAGGGGTTTTTACCAGACAACACTGGCTGCCGGCGTTCGTTTTGAAAATAATATTGTGGCTATAACAAGAACTTCAACAGGTGCAAAATATGCCACCTATCATGCTACCATTACATCAGACATTTATTCCAATGACAATGTCTTTTTCATAACTCCTGGTTTGGCGAATGCATTTACCGGATTTTACACAACAGCACAAGCAAGTTTGGCAAACTGGCAGGCAGCTTCCGGTGATGATGCAAACTCGCTTTCATCAAACCCCGTTTTTACAGACATATTTACCGGAAACCTTCGCCCAACCAGCGCTTCTGTAGATAACCAGGGAGCTCCCGTAGGTGTACCGATTGATATAACAGCGTTGCCAAGAAGTGCAACCTCACCTGATATGGGTGCATATGAGTTTACACCGGCTGCTTGTACAACTCCTCCCGTTGCAGGAACAACAACACTTAATCCATCAACAGTTTGTTTCAATCAAACAGTTAGCATAGGCCTTACCGGTAGTTTCGGTGGACTTGGCCAGACTTACCAATGGCAGGTTTCATCAGCATTCGGTGGCCCGTATACCAATATTGGAAATGTATTAACCAATCCTGATAGTGTAATTATAGCTACGGTTACCCAATTTTACAGGGTTGCAGTTACCTGTAGCGGGTTTACCGGTTTTTCTGAACCGGCTCTGCTTACTGTAAATCCTGCATTACCGGGAGGAACATACACTATTGACCAGTTTTCATTGCCAAGCGCCACCAATTTTGTCAGTTTTAATGCTGCCAAAGCAGCCATGGCTTGTGGAATTGCCGGTAATATCACATTCAATGTTTCGGCAGGCACCGGCCCTTATAATGAGCAATTGATTCTTGATTCCATTGCGGGAATGAACCAGTTCAGCATTACATTCAACGGTAGCGGCAATACGATTGCCTTTAGTTCAAATGATGGCAATGAAAGAGCGGTGATCAAACTCAGAAAAGCAGACCGTGTTACCTTTAATGACCTGGTTATTGATGCTACCGGGACAGGTACTTTTGGTTATGGAGTGCAATTATTCAACAATGCAGACAGCAATACCATTAACAATTGTACAATACAGTGTAACGGCACTTCAACTTCTACAAATTATGGAGGTATCATATTAAACAACTCAGAATCCGGGGCGGCAACCACCGGCAATACTTTATGCGATAACAACACTTTCAGTGGTAATATCATCAATGGTGGTTATTATGGTATAACCATTGTTGGAGGAACAACAGCAACAACATTCCCGGTTTTAAATAACAGGGTAACAGGAAATACAATCCTTGATTTTTACCAGTATGGTATTTATATTTCAGGAACAACAAATACACTTGTGGAATCTAACTTCCTGAGCCGCCCTTCCAGAACAGTTGTAACCAACTGCTATGGCGTTTATGCTACTGCAGTTAGTACGGGTCTTAAAGTTTCCAAAAACAGGGTTACGAATCCTTTTGGCGGAAACCCGGCCAGCACTGCACAAACCGGGGCTGTTTATTTTACCGGGGTTGATGCTGTTGTTGGATCTGAAAATATTGTTTCAAACAACCTGGTATATGGTATCAATGGAGATGGGATTCAATATGGTTTATATAACAGTGGTTCAGACAATACGAAGTATTACCACAACACTATTTCACTGCAGGACAATTCAAATACAGGCGTTACAGCAGCTTATGGATTCTTTCAAACTCTGCTGGCAGATGGCATTGTTGTAAAAGACAATATTTTTACAATAACACGCAACGGAGACGGGAATAAATTTGCTTTAAATTTTGTTACAAACCCTTCAGGCGTCATCTCAAATAACAATGACCTGTATGTAACAGGAAACAATTCATTTACCGGTTTCAATGGCACCAACAGGGTAACCTTAGCAGACTGGCAGGTTGCAACAGGCCAGGATTTGAACTCTGTTGCCTATGACCCAATTTATGCAAGCCCCGGATCTGGCAACTTTACGCCGATATTTCCCCCAATGGATAATTTGGGAACGCCGGTTGGTATAACAACGGATATCATAAATGCCGTAAGAAGTGCAACTATTCCAGATATTGGCGCTTATGAATTTTCAGTACCACCTTGTACAGCACCACCAGCGGTTGGAAGTGCCATTGCAAACCCAAACACAGGTTTCTGCCTGGGTTCAAGTATAGCACTTTCACTTAACGGTTATAATTTTGGCGGCGGCCAAACGTACCAGTGGGAATATTCAACCAGCGCCACCGGTCCATGGTTACCGTTGGGCGGGCCAAGGTTATTCCCCGACACAACGATCCTTGCTTCCGGCTCATACTATTACCATGTGTTGGTAACCTGCGGAGGCAATACTGTCATTTCAGGATATGCACAGGTTAGCATGAATCCTGCTTTCCTATCAGGATATTACAGCATCAATCCTGCAACTCCTCCTTTTTACCCAACTGCAGGATCTACCAATTTTGCATCGTTTGCTTCTGCAGTTGCAGAATTGAATTGTGGCATTACAGGTTTTGTAACATTTGATGTAGCACCGGGGATATATACCGAGCAGATCAGGATGCATAATATTACCGGTACATCAGCTACCAGCAGGGTTACTTTCCGCAGCGCCAATGGAGACCCAACATCAGTTACACTTACTTTTGATGCAACCGTTGCAGCCAATAACTATGTGTTGAAACTGGACAGTGCAAAATATATTACTTATAAGAACATGACCATTGAGGCTGTTAATACAACGAACGGCCGTGGAATTCAGTTAGCGGGAACGGCATCATTTGACAGTATTCTAAACTGCCGTGTCAATGTGCCTGCTTCCACTTTAGCCACCAATACCACCACTGGTATCATTGCAGATCTGTTAAGGGGAGCTGGTAATGTTATCAAGGGCAATACGGTTACCAACGGCTCAAATGGTATTTACTTTACAGGAGTATCTGCAACACTTTATACTTATGACAATGTGATCGACAGCAATACAGTGAATAATACTTATAATACAGGGATCTATATTTTGAATAACGGCAGGGTAACGGTATCAAGAAATACGGTAAATGTTACCACGCCACGCAATGCAACAAACTATGCTATTTATAGCAGCAACAGCGATTCAGCGTTTAAGTATACTGCTAATAAAGTAAATATTGATGGCGTTACTGCCACCAATACTTATGGAATGTATTTTACCGGTTGCGATGGAAAAGCCAGCCTTCCCGGAATTATTGCCGGAAATACCATTATGGCATTGACAGGGAATACAGCCAATATTTATGGGATGTACCAAACTGCCAGCATTTATAATAATACCGTAAACAATGTGATCAGCATTAAAACAACCGGAGCAACTTCTTATGGTTCATACAGTACAGGAAGCGGTGGTGTTAAATTCCAGAATAATACGATCGTTAGCACAGCAACATCTGCAACCAATAATATAGCAGCTTATTTCAGCCAGACATCAGCTGTTAATCCCCCAATAAATATCAGGAATAATATTTTCTCACACGAGGGCGGCGGAAGGGCGATGTATGTAGCCAATATCTTTAATATTTATACAGACTACAATACTTTTTATACAACCGGAACGAACCTGATTCAATGGAATGCCAATAACTATACAACTTTACAGCGTTGGAGGGATACATCCTACTGGGATTTGAATTCCATTGCTATCAAACCATTGTTGATAAGCACATCTGACTTAAGGCCTGATATTACCAGTCCGGATGTATGGGCTATCCACGGCCGTGGTACACAAATACCGGGCAATGATTATGACTTTAATAACAATCCAAGGCCAACTACTTTCACAGCGGGTGTGCCGGATATGGGGGCCTATGAATTTTTACCAACATCATTGCCAACAGTACTTATTCCTACCCCGGCAGTTCCTGCACCGGGGATTACTCAAACATTTATGTATGGTACCGATACCGTCGCTAAAGTCACATATGATGCAACAGCTGCAGTACCGGCATCTATCAGCATGAGACGTTTCTCCGGTGTATTACCAACAGGGTTAAGCGCCGGACAAAACTCCATGTACTTCTATACAGCGCTTGACGTGCCTGCGCAAGGAGCATACAAATACAAAATGGAACAATATTATATTGATCCATGGAGAGGATTTATCCCAACAGAACCAAGGATCAAAATGGGAAGAACAAATGCTGCAGCAGCCTGGGAAGTAGGAGCAAACAGCAGTTCCGATAACTTTGCAAATATCATCACCGATACGGCATTGGTATTTATAGACAAATACACAGGCCTTGAAGGCAACGCTGCAAATACACCGGGCGGTTATACAACTGTTATTGACACTTCGAACAGGGGTACCCGGTTCTGGGTTCCTTATGGGCACCACCAGGGCTTTAATACCAACAGCCAGAACATGTGGCTCTACCTGAGTGCACAGGATTCTGCCAATGTAACGGTAAGGATTAATGGTACCAGTTGGAAAAAAGTTTATGCCATTCCGGCTAATACAGTTAAAGTAAGTGATCTGATTCCTAAATCTGGTTTGATAGATGCCCGCGTACTGAACGAAGGATTGTATGAGCACGGTATCAGCATCACCAGTGATGTGCCCATCGTAGCATACGCTCACATATACGACGGAGCCAATTCCGGGGCCAGTTTGTTGTTGCCGGTTGGGGTTTATGGTTATGAATACCAATCGCTCAATTTCACACAGAATTATGCCGCAGATTGTTTCTCCTGGTTTGCTGTTATGTCGGACAGGGATAGCACCCTTGTTCAGATAACACCTGCGGTAAATTCAAGGGCCGGCCGTCCAGCAGGCGTTCCTTTCAATGTATTGTTAATGAAAGGAGAGGTTTATAATGTAATGGGTACAACAAATGGTGCTGCCGGTACTGATATGTCGGGTAGTAAAATAAAGTCTATTGCCAATGCCAACGGTAAGTGTTATCCAATTGCTGTTTTTTCCGGAAGTACCCGTACAAGTATTTGTACCGGCGGCGGTGATAATTTCATTTCACAGGTATTCCCTACCCAGGCGTGGGGTAAAAAATACCTGACATTTGCAACAGCAACTCAAAATTCTACCACAAATTATAATTCTAATATTTACAGGGTGTTGGTAAAAGATCCT
>JAYSWW010000091.1:0-2135 GCA_043717805.1 Ferruginibacter sp. | reverse complement strand
AAAGCACCATGGCAAGCCTGGGATGCGTAAATATTATCTATACATCACTGCACAGCTGGTTAAAAAAACAACAGGATATAAAAATTTTGGCCGCTACACTTGATGGAAATTCGATAAATGAATTCAGTGGACTGAAAGAAGCCATCATCATCATCGGCAATGAATCTAAAGGTATAAGCGATGAGTTGTTGAAACTGGCCCACCAAAAGATCAGTATTCCACGCATCGGGCAGGCTGAATCGCTCAATGCAGCCGTGGCAACAGGGATAATATTGGCAAAATTTGTTAGAAGTTAAGCATAAGGGCCAACCTCAAACCTCAAACCTCAAACTTCAAACCTCAAACTAAGAACTATCTGAATTCTATCGCTTTTACCGGGTTTACTTTCCTGATCAGCAATGTTGGAATGATGAGTGTTGCAAAACAGGCAGCCAGGGTAACGAGGTCAACCAACAATACCTGCCACCAGATAATATCGGCATGGGCTACACGCATATAATAAGCTTCTTCATTCAGTTTAATGAAACCGGTAGCCTGCTGTAACCAGCAAATGCCAAGTCCGAGCAGTGTACCTGCAACAATTCCAATGACTGCTATCAGTGTTGTGTTGTATAAAAATATTCTCTGGATGGACCAGTTGTCTGCTCCAAGGGCTTTTAAGATGCCTGTCATCCTCGTTCTCTCCAGCACCAGTATGATAAGGCAGGTGATGAGGTTAACCGCCGCAACGATCATCATGATCACCAATAATATATTTTTGATCTGCCCCTGGAGATTTAACCAGTCAAATATATTAGGGTATATCTCTTTGATACTCCTGCTATACCAGCTTTGCGGCAATTCATCATATATTTTTTTTGAAAGGATTTCAGTTTGCCTGTAATCGGCTAAAAAAACCTCGTAACCGCCGATTTGGTCAGGCTCCCAGTTATTAAGCCTGCGAACCAGGTTGATGTCACAGAGCGCAAATTGTTTGTCATATTCTTCAATGCCTGTTTTAAATATACCTGTAACGGTCAGACGCCTGGCTGTTTTGCTTCCATCGTCCCGGAAAAAAAATACCAATATGCTATCCTTCAGTTTAACATCCAGTTGGGTGGCGGTATAAGTACTGATGTTTATTTGGTTACTGTAACCGCTGTCTTTGAATGAGATCCATTTTCCTTCTTTCAAAAAAGAGTTCATTCGGGTGAAATTGAAACTGCTGTCTATGCCCTTTAATAAAACGCTTTCAATTTCTGTCCGGAATTTTAAAATACCCGATTTGGTGGCATAACGTTCCACAGAAACGATCCCGGGTAAGCTGTGCAGGTAATTTTCTACAGAGTCATTCTTGTAAATAGGGTATTCCTCGGCAATGCTTACTTTGTTTTCCAGGTCCTGTTGTACCCTGATATGTCCCCAGAAACTGAATACTTTATTGCTGATCTCCTGCTGGAAGCCATTCACAAAACTAAGCGCTACGATCATAACTGCCACACTCAATGCAGTAGCACTGATCGCAAGTCTTATAATAAAACGTGAAAATGTTTTTTGCTTAAACGAAGCAATGCGCTTTGCTATAAATATTGATACATCCAATCGGCAGAATTTTGCTATCTTTCAAAAGTAAATTAATTAAGCTATTAAATGAACAGCAGGCAACTTACCATTTTCTTTATTTTTTTGATGTGCTTTATCGGTTTACTAAAAACAACCGCACAAAATATTGAAAGAGTATACAAACCATTTATTCAAACAGCCCAGCTTTTTGCTTATGGAAACCAACAGGGCCTTCCGGTATTTGCTCTGAATAGTTCCGATCGCCTCGAACTTGAATTCGACGACCTTGAAGGCAATGTGAAAAGTTATTATTATACTTATGTACTATGCGATTATAACTGGAAACCGGTTGATATATCTCCTTTCGATTATATCAAGGGTTTTACACAGAACCGGATTACCACTTACCGTTATTCATCCATAGCTCTTACCCGTTATACTCATTACCAGGCTTTTTTGCCTGATAGAAATTCGTTGCCAACTAAATCAGGGAATTACCTGTTGAAAGTTTTCCTGGATGGGGATACTTCCAAGCTTGCTTTTACAAAACAAATGATGGTCTTTGATCAGAAAGCTGCTGTGAGTGGTACCGT
>JAYSWW010000010.1:0-2441 GCA_043717805.1 Ferruginibacter sp. | reverse complement strand
GAAATGGGAATCGATAAAATAGATTTCCTCTGGCTTGATATGCAGGGATTCGAATATGAGATGTTAAAAGAATCGCACCTGATCCTTCCAACTGTTACTGCCATACTTACAGAAGTAAGTATGAACGAAACTTATGAAGGCGTTTTATTATACAAAGACCTTAAACCCTGGATGGCCACTATAGGATTTAAACCGGTGATGGAAGCCATTCCTGCAGGTTCTCACATGGGTAATGTGTTGTTTACCAGGTAAATTTTTATGGAAGATATCAAAATTAAATTTGTGGATTTCTGGGATGTATTTGATCCAACTGACAATTATTTTCACCGGATCCTTTCAAAAAAATACAATGTCAGCATCAGCGATGAACCCGATATACTGTTTTATTCCTGCTATACTTCCGATCATGTAAAGTATAAATGCATCCGGATCTTTTACAGTGCCGAAAATGTACGGCCGGATTTTAACGCCTGTGATTTTGCCATTACGTTCGATTACAATAATGCTAAAAGACATTTCCGATTACCATTGTATTTATTATACATGGAAAGGTATTCCCTGAAAGGAATACAACTTAAAATCCCAACAAGGCAGGAAGCTGTTGCAATCTGGAAGAAAAAGACCAAGTTCTGCTGTATCATTGTTTCAAACCCAAAAGCAACGGAAAGGATTGAATTTTTTGAAGCTTTGAATATTGTAAAGCGGGTTGATTCTGGCGGAAGGCATTTAAATAATATTGGCGGGCCGGTAGTTGATAAAACGGAATTTATCAAAGATTATAAGTTTGTGATCTCCTTTGAAAATTCGTCTTATGACGGATATACCACCGAAAAGGTGGTTGAACCCTTTTATGCCGGATGCATCCCGATTTACTGGGGAAACAAACTGGTTGAAAAAGATATCAACGGGAACAGGTTTGTAAACATCCATAATTTTCCTGATTATGAAGCAGCCATCCGCCGGATCATAGAAATAGACAGCAATGATGAACTGGCCATTGATATGCTTTGCCAGCCGTATTTCACCGGCAGCAATACCGAAAAACCGTTTGTTGGTGATGGCATCGGCAATTTCCTGGATGATATTATACGTAACCGAAAAACCATCCGGCCGGTTGCAACAACTTACAGGGAATATTTACACAAGATGAAAATTTTGTACACAAAAATACTTTTCAGGATCAGGAACCCAAAATTTAAAAAAAGCAGGTAGGCGAGATGGTAATATATTATTTTGGGGCAGATCTTCCTTTTAAAAATTTGCAGCAATCCGGTTTTAAAAGAAGGAATGCGGTCATACTGAAAACATTGTCTGAATGCAGGAACGTACAACAGGTGATCTCATTTAATTATACAGACAGGAAAACCTTTCTCCGGCATTTTTTTAAGAATTTTGCCGGAGATGGACAGAAAATGAAAGATGTTTATTTCACGGAGATCTTTGTTATTGGAAAGTTTAAGATCGGTTTTTTAAATAAATTGTTTAATCGAGTTTATTTTATTTTCCTGCGGTTTAAACTTTCAAAGCAACGTGTGTTGAGCTGGGTTTATTGGCCAAATGGTTTTATTGATTACAAACGGGCTGCTGCTGGCAAAAGATTTGTTTTTGATGCGGATCACAGCCTGCTGGATGACCCAAACCTTGATGCACACGATAAAGATGAACTTGAATCGATCCTGAACGAAGTTGCAAAAAAGGCACAGCTGATCATGAGCGGGAGTAACCTGATGCTTGAATGGTTTAAAAAAAGGGGGAATAAAAATGGTTATCGCCTCAGGAATGGAATAGACCTTTCGAGATTCAGTTCAGTTGCAAAAAAAAAGCTCGATAAATTCACGGTTGTTTATTGCGGGATGCTTTCTAACTGGATCGATTATGAGTTATTCATAAATGTGATCAGCGCAAACCCGGATATTGATTTTGTGATCATTGGAAGGGCTTTTATGAATGATTCTTATAGCAGGTTAACCGAATATCGCAATGTGTTGTTGTTGGGCGAAAGATCAGCTGAAGAAGTTGCTGAAGCATTGCCAACTTTTCATGCAGGATTGGGATTGTATAAAACAGGGATCATTGACGGAGACAGTATGAAGATATACGAATACTTTGCAGCAGGCTTACCGGTCATTTGTACCAATTACCACCAGACATTGAAAGAGGATTTTAACGGCCTTTTATACATTGGGGAGTCTGCAGAAGATTTTAATAAGATCATTTCTTATATGAAAGAAAATCATTTTGCACCTGATCAATTGGCTGTTCAAGATTTATTGCAACAATCAACCTGGCAAAAAAGGATCGAAGGGGTTATGGAGTATTTGTAAGACATCACCCCGGCCCTCTCCCCCGAAAGAGTCCGGAGTCCTTCAGAACGAAATGATCGGGGTCTTCGACAAAGGAGAGGGTGGATAATCCTTTACAGCTGAAGATTTGAATAATAA
>JAYSWW010000090.1:0-2135 GCA_043717805.1 Ferruginibacter sp. | reverse complement strand
GAAGACAAAGATAAGCCAACACAAATTTGGACCCAGGGTGAAACCGAAGCAAACAGTGCCTGGATGGTTACCATTGATAAACCCAATCAAAAAACAACGGAAGAAATTTACATGACCGTACCCTCAAAATATGTAACACTGAGTAATGGATTGTTAAAAAGCCAAAAGAAAAACCCTGATGGCACCAGAACCGATTATTGGAAAATGGACCTGCCACATGCTCCTTATTTATTCTTCATGGGTGTGGGTGATTATACCATAACAAAAGATAATTACAAAGGAAAAGAAGTGAGTTATTATGTTGAAAAAGAATATGCCCCTGTTGCCCGAAAAATATTTGGTCATACACCGGAAATGATAAAATTTTTTTCTGATAAACTTGGGGTTGATTTTCCATGGGCAAAATATTCGCAGATCGTAGGAAGGGATTATGTAAGCGGTGCCATGGAAAATACAACCGCTACCCTTCACCAGGAAAGCGCCTATCAGAATGCCCGGCAGCTTACAGACGGTGTTGGCTGGGAAAGCACCATTGCACATGAATTATTTCACCAATGGTTTGGCGACCTTGTTACTGCAGAAAGCTGGAGCCATATCACCGTGAATGAAAGTTTTGCCAACTACTGTGAATACCTGTGGTATGAATACAAATTTGGTAAGGATAAAGCCGATGAACACAATTTCCAGGATATGCAGGGCTACCTGTTTAGTGGCGGAGAAAAAAATGACCTGGTCAGGTTTCATTACGCTGATAAAGAAGAAGTGTTTGACGGGGTGAGCTATAATAAAGGCGGCAGGATATTACATATGCTCCGCAATTATGTTGGTGACGATGCATTTTTCAAATCATTGAATAATTATTTAACAACAAATAAATTCAAAGCCGGCGAAGCCGGGCAGTTGCGCCTTGCATTTGAAGAAGTTACAGGTAAAGACATGAACTGGTTCTGGAACCAATGGTATTACGGGAATGGCCATCCGACTTTAAACATAAGTTATAATTACGATTTACCGGGAGTTGCCAGGGTTATCATTGAACAAACCCAGAAAACAGGAAAGATCTTCCGTTTGCCAATTGCCATTGATGTATATAACGGCTCTGTCAAAAGCAGAACCAATGTATGGATAGAAAATAAATCAGATACTTTTTCTTTTGCCTATTCACAAAAGCCGGATTTGATCAATGTAGATGCCGATAAAATTTTGCTGGCAAAAAAGACAGACAATAAGTCGGAGGAAAATTATGTCGCACAATATAAATATGCAAAAAATTACCTCGACCGTAAGGAAGCACTTGATTATTTTGGTAAAAAAAATATGCCTGAAATAGCCAAAGGCCTTCGTGATAAGTTTTCAGGATTGAGGATCAGTACCATCCAAAAGATCGGCACCATGCCTTATAAAACCGATCCGGTGGTCATTGAAACAATGGAAGATATTGCAAAGAATGACATAGATAAAAAAACACGTGCGGCGGCCATTAAGTTCCTGGTAAAAACAAAGGATCCCAAATTCCTGTCCATCTATCAAAACAATGTTGCAGATTCTTCATACAGTGTTGCAGGTGCAGCATTGGAAGGATTGGTTTCACTTGACACCGCAAATGCATATGCCCTCGCAAAAAAATACAGTTTTGATGCAAAAGGAGATCTTGGACAGGTAGTGAGTAATATCATCATCAAAAATGGCACAGAATCAGATTTTGAATTTATTGCAAACAGGTTTGACAAAGCTCCCCTGAGTGAAGAAAAATTAAATTCGGTTGAATCCTTTTCTTCATACCTGGCAAAAGTTAGCAACTCAGACAATGTAAAAAAAGGAATAGACATGATCATAAAATTCAGGAATGCTATTCCGGAGCAGTTTAGAGGATTTACCGAACCTGTCTTCAACAGTTCCCTGGAAAAAATTTCAAAGGCAAAGGGTAAAGAAATACAGGATTATATTCAGTCGGCTTTAAAATAAAAAATTTAAGTCTCAATGATATAAATGAAAAGAGACCATCAGAATTGATGGTCTCTTTTCTTTATATATGTTTCAATAAATATTATATATCTAAAGTAGCCAGCACACTGTTCATACTTCTCACTGCATCTGCACTTTTATTCATAGCTGCCTTTTCTTCATCATTCAAT
>JAYSWW010000089.1:0-5478 GCA_043717805.1 Ferruginibacter sp. | reverse complement strand
CAAACTGGTTCAGGTTTTCAGGCTTGCAATCTGCATTCAAACCCACATCTACCAACAATCCAAGTGTGCCATTTTCCCTTGGCATATAAGCACCGATTGCAGGGCGAAGTACGCCTTCAATTGCTTTGATGCTGAATAAGGCGCCAACCATCATAGCCCCGGTATTGCCGGCGCTGATAAATGCATCTGTTTTTCCTGTAGCAAGTAATTGGAATCCAACGGCAATAGAAGATTGTGGTTTTTCTTTCAGGGCTTTGGTAGGATGATCGTGCATTTCAATTACCTGCGGGGTATGAACGATGCTGAAATTGTTTTCAGGAATTTTATGGTTGGCCGGTAAATGTTTTCTAATCTTTTCTTCATCGCCGATCAGAACCAAATGAACATTTTCATGTGTATCGGAAAAAAATGCTTCAACACCTTTCACTGCTTCAAGAGGAGCATAATCTCCCCCCATCATATCCAGCCCGATCCTGATCATAGATAGAAAATTTTAAAATTAAAAATTCCAAAACCAAGTTTGAAGTTACTCAATCTTTGATTTTGGAATCAAATTCTTTACGATAGAAGAATATTATGCTTTAAGAGGAGCTTTTTCAGCTACCACTTTTCCTTTGTAATATAATTTTCCTTCGCTTACATGTGCACGGTGGCGAACATGTATTTCACCTGTTGTAGGGTCAGTACTTAAAGTAGCTTCAACAGCTTTATAATGCGTTCTTCTTTTTGCACTGCGTTGTTGCGAATGACGCCTTTTTGGATTTGGCATGACTTATCTGTTTTTAAATTTAATATTAATATTTTTTAATTCTAACCTGTTATCAATTGTCCTTAAACTTATCGAGCCCTTTCCACAAAGTATTTGCATTGTGTTCGGTTAGCTTCACTTCCATTTCTTTCAGTTTCTCCAATACTTCGTTGTTGCATTGCGGGCCACCCATTTCTGTTTCACTACACATACGCTGCATCGGCACGCTTAACATCACAAATTCATATATCCAGTCACTTACATCCAGGTGGCTTTCAGTGCGGGATAAATAATAAACATCCGGATCTTCTTCCTGCTGGTTCATCTCTTCGGCATTGTCTACCAGTTTAACCAGCATTTTGAATTCATCCCAGAGGTCCATTTTTAATGGATTGCCACAACGGTCGCAGCTGACTTCCGCTTTGCCACCAACCTCAAACTTTAACAGCATGAAACCGGTATTTTTTTCCAGTGACAGCTTTACATTAGCAGTTGCATTGGCAAAATCCTGGGCCCCTTTTTCTACAAAGAACTTATCATCTAAATCATAACTGAACTGGTGTATTCCGGGCTTTAACCCCACAAAAGCAATCTCGAATGCCCGTCTGTTAGCCATTGCGTTCAGTTTAAAGGACGGCAAAGGTAGGAGAAAAATATGAATTAACAGCTAAGATTTAAGCCTTTTGTATATTAATTCCTGATAATTTGAGGCATTTGGTAATTTTAAACTGTATGAAACTACAAAAGAAAGCCGGAATTGCGGTCCTTTTATTGTTGATTTCCATCATGATACATCTGTATAGCAGCAGCAGTACAAGGATAGAAAGTGGCTACAGCATTCATTTTTATACAGTAATATCCCGTTTTTTAAGAACGGTTTTTGGATGGATACCCTTTAGTTTTGGGGATGTATTCTATGGTTTGCTTGTTGTTTGGATGATCTGGAAAATTGCCAGGTTTTCTAGGTTGGCTTTTCAAAAAAGAAAGGGAACTGTGAAAATTGCTTTTTTTAAGGATGTTTTGTTTGATCTGTTCATTTTTTGTTCAAGCATGTATATTATTTTTAATGTTTTTTGGGGGATTAATTATAACAGAAAGGGGATAGCCTGGCAATTAAAACTAAACATAGCGAAATACGAGCCCAAAGACTTGAAGAAAATCAATGAAATGCTGGTTGAAAAGATCAATGCATCCAAAAAAAAATTATCTGAAGATCATACTGCGTATCCAACCAATGCCCGGTTATTTTCAATGGTTTCAACTGTATATAAAAATGTTGCTGATCAATATCCTTTTTTATCCTATCAGCATCCTTCCATCAAATCATCTATGTGGGGGTGGTTGGGAAACTATACAGGCTTTACAGGGTATTACAATCCATTTACGGCCGAAGCACAAATAAATACAACTGTACCGGAATTTTTACAACCTTTTATAGCTTGTCATGAAGTTGCTCATCAACTTGGTTATGCAAAGGAGAATGAAGCAAACTTTGTGGGATACCTGGCTGCGGCAAATTCTGACAATGCACTTTTTCAATATTCTGTTTACCTGGATCTTTTCATTTATGCTAACCGAAATCTTTACATTTTAGATTCTGTTTCTTCAAAAAAATACAGGGAACAGTTACACGTTGACGTAGTTAAAGACCTGGCGGCATGGAGAGCATTCAACCGCAGGCACCGGAGTTTTGCCGAGCCAATTGTTAGCTGGATATACGGTAAATATTTACAAGGTAACCAGCAGCCAAATGGTGTATTGAGTTATGATGAAGTAACATCTTTCTTAATAGCCTATTATAAAAAATTCGGAAAGATTTGATGAATGGCCGGCGAACTTTCTTTTAAAATAAGTGTTGATATGAATATGAAACCGTTGATTAAATTGATAGTATCCGTTGGAATTCCGATGTCCATTGGAGGCATTGCGGGATATTTCACTTCATCATCCGTTGATGGATGGTTCACAACCATTGTTAAACCTTCTTTCAATCCGCCAAATTGGTTGTTTGCACCGGTGTGGACTGCATTGTATATCATGATGGGAATTGCCTTTTATATTGTTTGGATAAGTGATGCTGATAAAAAAACCAAAAATACTGCCATCTTAATTTATGCTTTTCAACTTGTAGCTAATTTTCTATGGTCATTTATTTTTTTCTATACACAACAGCCGGGATGGGCGTTGGTTGATATCGGGCTTATGTGGATATTGATATTGCTGACTATTTTTCAATTTGGTAAAATATCCTCAGCTGCCGCATGGTTATTGGTTCCATATATTTGCTGGGTCAGTTTTGCATCAATATTAAACTTTGCTATCTGGAAATTGAATTGGTAAAAATCAATGAATTGAAGATTTATAATTGATGTTTAGGAAACATCGTTCAATTCTATTCCACAAATTCAAATGGTCAGAATTTATTCTTCCACATCATACTTTCAACAGGCATATTTGGCTGGCCACTGTATTTGGCATTTTTCTTTTCATTGTATTTTACTTCGATCTCTCCTTCTACAGGGAAATAGATAAGTTGTCCGATGGGCATTCCCTTATAAACCTTTACCGGCTGCTTGACAGAAATTTCCAGGGTCCAGTTGCCGCAAAAACCAACGTCGCCTTTGCCTGCAGTTGCATGTATATCAATACCCAAACGGCCGGTAGAGGATTTTCCTTCCAGGAATGGAACATGGGCATGTGTTTCAGTATATTCATCTGTAACCCCCAGGTAAAACATATGGGGAAGTAAAATGATGCCTTCATCCGGTATTTCAAAATGTTTGATGGTATTGTGTTTTTTTGCATCAAGTTCAGCATGTTCATATGTGGCAAGTGTTTTGCCCAAATGTACGTCGTAACTGTTGCTGCCAAGGCATTCACGATCATAGGGTACTATTTTGATGGTTCCTTTTTCCATTTCTTCCAGGATTCTTTTATCACTTAATATCATTTCTGTTGTTTATTGGTTTATTTTTATCTGCGTATTTGTAAAAGTAAATTTTTAGCATTTCACTTTTCACTTTTCACCTTTTTTATGCCTTTGGTTTATCAACAAAATATCAACGAAGCTACCAAACTTGCTGTTTGGCATATATCAGAGCATGAAGATTATTTCTTAGAAAAAGTAATGCTGTCAAACGCCATAACACATCCGCATAAGCGTTTGCAACACCTGGCTGGAAGATATCTTCTGACAGAATTGTTTGAAGATTTTCCGCTGGAACTTATAAAAATTGCAGATACAAAAAAACCTTTTTTAGCAGACGAAGCGTATCATTTTTCCATTTCACATTGTGGTGATTATGCTGCGGCCATTGCAAGTAAGTCTAACAGGGTTGGAGTTGATATTGAAATTATTTCTGAAAAAGTTGAAAGTATAAAGAAAAAATTTTTATCAATGGAAGAGCAGGAAATGATTGAGGGAATGCTTGGTTCTCAGGTTTCAGTCTTAAAACCTCAAGGCTCTACGGTTGAGTCTGTAATCCATCAGGCAAACAGTAATCTTCATATGTTAACCCTTGCATGGTGTGTTAAGGAAACGATGTTTAAATGGAACGGGGCCGGGGCAATTGATTTCAAGGAACATCTGCGAATTGAATCGATCAGCCTGCATGACAATGAATTTGTTGCTCATTGTGAAATCAGGAAAAAAGAAACGGTTAAGTTGAAACTTCATGGATTGATCTTTAATAATAATTTTTTGACCTGGTTGGTTACCTGAAAATATAACACGAATTTTAAAGCACGAATTACACGAATTATTTAGTTGTATATAAATCCGTGTAATTCGTTTATATAATTCGTGTTATTATTTTCGGTCTATCTCTACTGTCCACTCACTGCCACTATAAATATGATTGGTATTTGAAAAACTTCCCATGTTCAGAGCAAAGGAAACCTGTAATAAACTATTCAGGTATAACAATGGTTTTCCTTTTGCAACAGCGCCAAATGTTTCAGAGTATGGCATAAATCCATCATACTTTTTTGTTTTATTTTTAAAGATCTTTACATGCAGCATATTTCCAATTTTTGCATCCAATTGCTTGAAAAGATCTGCGGGAATATTGGTCCAGATATTACCATATTGTATATCCAGGATTGCAATGGTTCCTTTGATTTTATTTCCTTCAATGATTGCTTTCTGATAAGGAATATTAACCACTTCGTTTGGTAATGATTTTCCAACTTCTTCAAAACTGATGGCACCTGCAGCCAGTCTTGCAGCCGTATATGCATAAACATCTCTTCCGTGAAAAGTGTATGATTTTTCAGAACCTTTTCTCCTGTTCACAGCTTCATCTATTTCTCTTATTTCAGCTATGCCCTGCGATGCTGCAATCAGCGTCAGTGTTCCGTTGTCAGGAGTAACGATGTAATGCCCTGCAATTGTTTTTAGTACAACCGATTTTCTGTTGGTGCCAACACCGGGATCTACCACCGAAACAAATACGGTACCTGCAGGCCAGTAAGGAATTGTTTGTTCCAGGCGATAAGCAGCTTCCCAGATATCATATGCAGGGATCTCATGAGTAAGGTCAAATAATTGAAGGCTGTTATCTACTCCCATAGCAACACCTTTCATGGCAGAAACAGCTCCGTCTTTTAATCCAAAATCAGATTGAAAGACAACGATCTTGTTTTGTGAAAATGCTGCAAAACCATGTAAAAATAACTGGAGAATAAAAATAGTAATTGAAAAATATTTTTTCATATACATCATCTTTTAA
>JAYSWW010000088.1:0-2137 GCA_043717805.1 Ferruginibacter sp. | reverse complement strand
AGTTCAACCTTAAATATGCAAAGGCAAAAGTAGATGCTTCCGGTGAAAAAAAATTAAATATGGATATTGAAATTACTTTTCAATCTTCCTATGTAAATAAAGAGGCTGTTTTGTTTGACAACGTTAGCCTGGGTAAATTCTATTTATTCATCAGAAAGGCCCCGTTGGATAAAACGGCTGAAAATTATGATTCATATTACAAAGATCTGAAAGGAAAATTACTTACCGGAAGGTCTTTCATTGTTCCAAGATCGTTTGGTTATCACCTGGAAGGCGGTGAACCGAGACCAGGGTACAGCCAGGGCGCTTATACCATAACGGTCAATGTAAAGGAAAGCAGTAAAGACATATTCGTTTCAAAACTGATTTCCGAGAACAGCAGTTTAATGATCGATGCCTATAAAGAAAAAGCGATCAATATTATCAATAAAAGTATTCAGGGTTCTCAACAATGATCTTTTAATATGAAAAATCATTTTTAATATTAAATCCCGGCAATGAATATCAAATCAATTTATTTCATTTTCTTTTTCAGTTTCATGGCTGAATTAACTTTTTGTCAGACCAAACATGCACTGATCGTGGCCATCGGTAATTATCCGGAGCCAAGGAAGAACAAGTGGAAGGTCATCAATTCAATAAATGATATTCCATTGATAAAAAATGCATTGGTTGCCAACATGCAGTTTGATGAAAAGAATATCAGGGTGATGGCAGATTCACAGGCAACAAAGAAAGGGATCGTTGATGCGTTGGATGAATTGATCTTAAAAGTTCAAAGCGGGGATATTGTAGTAATACATTTTTCAAGCCATGGTGAGCAGATCGAAGATGATGACAATGACGAGATAGACGGATTGGATGAGACTATTGTTCCATATGGAGCTGTTTTTTCTTCGGATCATAGCAGGGCTGCTGAATTAAATCGTGGTTATTTAAGGGATGATCTTTTTGGAGATAAAGTAATACAGATCAGGAATAAACTCGGAAAGGACGGAAACCTGCTTGTCATCATTGATGCCTGTCATTCAGGAACCGGAACCAGGGGTGTTCAAACGTCAGAGATCAGGGGAGGGAATGTTGCCATGGTGA
This sequence comes from Ferruginibacter sp., assembly GCA_043717805.1. GTDB lineage: Bacteria > Bacteroidota > Bacteroidia > Chitinophagales > Chitinophagaceae > Ferruginibacter. The sequence continues at coordinate 1,045 of JAYSWW010000088.1, read as the reverse complement.
GCAATGATTTCAGTACGAAACAGATCACCAATAAGGTTGACACTGCTGTTTTTAAAGACAATGCCGGCACAAAACTAATCTCCGGTGCAGCAACTTATGTGGTTATTTCCGGGGCGCAGGCACAAGAAAATAATTCTGAATGTTTTGATGACAACAATGATCCGGTGGGTTCATTGTCGTATTCTTTCAGTAAAGCAATTTCATCAGTAAAAGGAAATATTACTTACCGGGGGCTCTTTGCATTGATTGAAAACATAATGCTTGAAAAGGCACCGAAACAAAAACCAGTTTTGGAGGGAGATGGAGTAGACAGGAATCTTTTCGGGGGCAACTATGAAAAGCAACAATTATACTTTTCAATCAATCAAAGCCAAAGTAAAGCAGATGAGATACTAGTTAATGGTGGATTTATAGCCGGTATTTCCAAAGGATCGGTTATTGATTTTTTTGAGCCGGGCACCAGTAACAGCATAGGAAAAAAGCCACTGAACAGTGGCAAAGTGATTGGGAATACAGCGTTTACGTCAACTGTGAAACTGGATAAGGCGGATGATAAGCTATATAAGATGAACCCCTGGGCATTTATCAGTGAAATTTCTTATGGAGCTGAGAAATTGAAATTTTTTGTCAGGGATATTAAACCAGTAAGTAAAATGATCCGTGATAGTTTGAAAGATATGAAACTGATCGATTTTAATGCTGCCTGCGACCTGTTCCTGGACACTTTGGGATCTATTGATAACTGGGCTTTGAAATATCCCAATAGCGGAGAAATATTCCAGGATGGATTTTATTTTTCGGGAAATAGAAGCATTGCTATACTTAAAAAAGCAATCAAAAAGTTTGAACGTTTCCGATATTTAAAAGGTCTTTCATTAAGTGAACAGGACCTTACTGCAAAAGTTGATTTGGTTTTTTTGGATGAAAATGGAAATATTGACAACGATAAGTTGACATCGAGGACTCATTTTGGCCGTCTTGAATTGAGGGAAGGGGACAAGGTAAATTTGAGGATAATCAATACCGGTAGTAAGCAGTTTTATAT
>JAYSWW010000087.1:0-14132 GCA_043717805.1 Ferruginibacter sp. | reverse complement strand
TAACTAAAACCTTTATTCCTGCTAAGAAAGAAGGATCAACTCCCATATATCACAAAGTAGCAAAAAAGGAAACCTTGTATCATATCAGCAAGCTTTACGAAAATGTCACTGTTGAGGATATTAAAAAATGGAACAAGTTGACCGGTGATGGCGTTGCTGAAGGAACCAGCCTGATAGTTGGTTACAGCAAAGAAACCGGTATAAGGACAACAGAAACAGTAAAGGAAAAAACGAAAGAAGAAATAAAGGCAGTTGTGAAAGAAGATCCCAAAACTGTTGAGCCTGAAAAGAAAGAAGCTGAACCGGTTGTTAAATCAGAACCGGTTAAAAAGGAACCTGCAAATCCTGTCAGAATAGAAGAGTTTGAAAATGTACCTTCAAAAAATTTCAATGGAGGTGTTTTTAAAAGCCTTTATGAAAAACAGGTAAAGGGTAAGAACAACCTTGCTGAGGAAAGCGGGCAGGCGGGAATTTTTAAAAGCACAAGCGGATGGGAAGATGGTAAATATTATTGCCTGACCAATTCAGCTGCTCCCGGAACCATTGTAAAAGTCACCAATCCTGCAAATAACCGGTCAGTCTATGCAAAAGTGCTTGACCTGATTCCGGATCTTAAGCAGAATGACGGCCTAATCATACGGATCAGCAATGCAGCCGCAGCCGAATTGGGGGCTAAAAATGACAATTTTGAATCAACAATAAATTTTTAAATGTTAATTAAAATGAAGAAAATCGTATCGGTAGTTTTTTTGGTAATTTATATTTCAGGCAGTTTATCAGCACAGCCCGGCAGAAAAGCACAAATCCGTGAAGATGGATTTACTGTGGAAAAAAACAATTCAGCCACCCCGGTAAAAGACCAGGCAAGAACAGGTACATGCTGGAGTTTCTCCACAACCTCATTGCTCGAAAGTCAATACCTGAAAAATAATAAATCAGAAATTGACCTGAGTGAAATGTTTACAGTATATAATATGTACATCGAAAAGGCAAAAAATTATGTGCACCGCCTGGGAAAAGCGCAATTTGGAGAAGGTGGGCTTGGGCACGATGTTATCAGGTCTATAGCTACGTATGGAGCAATGCCGGAATCTGTTTTCAGTGGATTACAACCCGGTCAAAAATCATTGAATCATGGAAAGCTTGTAATTATTTTAAAAGATTACCTGGATAATATTATTAAATCAGCACCACTCTCGTCAACCTGGATCGATGACTTTAAAAAATTACTAAATGAACACCTGGGAACTCCTCCCGCAGAATTTGAGATCGGCAATAAAAAATATACGCCCAGAACTTATGCTGCCGAAGTATTGAAATTCAAGGCAGATGATTATATAGACATCACTTCTTTTACAGACCATCCTTATTATTCACCTTTTATTCTGGAAGTACCTGATAATTTCAGCAACGGCAGTTATTATAATATCCCTGTGAATGAAATGATACTACTGGTAAAGAATTCAATCAACAAGGGATATACGGTGATGTGGGACGCAGATGTAAGCAACAGCGGATTCATGGCTGAAAAAGGATTGGGCATTTTTGTAAATCGCATCGACCAGGAAAACAATTTACCGGTAAATGCAGATGGAGAAGAACTTCCATGGAATGCGGCATTGCGTCAGCAGTATTATGAGAATCTTACCACACAGGATGATCACCTGATGCACATCACCGGGATAGAAAGATCCAAAAAAGGAAAAGCATTTTTTATTGTAAAAAATTCCTCGGGAGTGAACGGGCCATACGATGGTTATGTAAATGTATCTGAATCATATTTTGCCATGAATACGATCAGCCTTGTTGTACCTAAAGAAGCAATTGATAAAATACTCTTGTTGAAATTAGGAGTTAAATAAAAATTGTATTTTTTTGAATATGGCCGTCATTGCAAGGAACGATGCAATCTACTAATTTAAGAACACACATATTGCTTCGTTCCTCGCAATGACGGTTCTAATTTAATTCAAACTGCAAAACGATAACCTCTTAAAAAATCTTCCACACCCATTCTTTTTTTTCCTTCTAGTTGTAATTCAATGATATTAATATACCCGTTGCTGCAGGCAAAGCGCAGGTAAGATCTTCCATCTGTTTCAAAATTTCCCGGGTGGATCAATGGGTTTCCTGTTATTTTTTCAGCCTTGTAGATCTTTAATTTTTTATTTTCCAGCATGGTAAACGCTGTGGGGTAGGGCGAAAGCCCCCTGATCAAATTATAAACTTCAGCAATGGTTCTGTTCCAGTTTATGTTACAGGTTTCTGTTGATATTTTTGGGGCATGATGTAAAATTTGAAGTTCGGGGTTTGATGTTTTTGATTGGGGAACTTCTGTTATACTGCCATTTTCTATGCCTCGGATGGTTTTTAATAAAAGGGTTGCACCAACCTCTTTCATTTTATCATGCAGTTCACCTGCTGTTTCATTGTCACTTATTTCGATCTTCTCACTTAGTAAAATATCGCCGGTATCAATTTCATGTTTTAATTTAAAAGTAGTTACCCCGGTAAATTTTTCACCGTTGATGATGGCCCGGTTGATAGGAGCGGCACCGCGGTATTGGGGTAATAAGGAGCCATGAACATTGATGGTTCCAATCGGCGACATATTCCAAACAATTTCGGGTAACATCCTGAACGCAACAACGACCTGGATATCTGCTTTCAATGAACGCAGCGATTCAATGAATGAAGGGTCTTTTAATTTTTCGGGTTGAAGAACAGTCAGTCCTTTTTCAACAGCATATGTTTTTACTGCGCTTTGTTGTAACTGCATACCACGTCCGGCCGGCTTGTCAGGAGCAGTAACCACAGCAATAATATTATAACCGGCTTGTATCAGTTTATCAAGCGATGCTACAGCAAACTCCGGTGTACCCATAAAAATAATCCGGAGGCCATCAGCAGCCAATCGGAATGGAGAATTTGAAATTTCATTGTTATGATCCGGGTTTTGACTCATAGAAGCGAAAATAGTTAAGGGTTCTAAAACTCCCGTTTATCGGTTCAGGGGTAAAGTAAATATTTTTTTCTGATCGCTTTGAATTTACTGAGTGTTGGTTCCCAGCTTTTTCTGATCTCATGTTCGGGTGTGCCGTTCTTTATTTGTCTCATCAGCAGATCATTTCCGGCAAGCTTGTTAAAGAAATTATTTTTTAAGAAGAAACTGTCTTTGCCCGGGAATAATTTATATGCTTCAATTAAATAATTTATTTGAATTTTTCCATCGAGTTTTTTCAACACAGCTGCATTGCTGCCCGATAAATTCCAGCCATAGCATTGTTGGTAAAAACATTTGCTGCTTTTTGCTCCTTCATTCGGTTTTGGGGTGAAAGAGTATAAATTTTTAGGCAATGTTGGATGCCCGAATACCTGGAATGGTTTATCAGTTCCCCTTCCTTCACTCACAACCGTTCCTTCAAAAAAACAAATCGAGGGATATAAATAAACAGATTGCATCTCTTTCAAATTCGGAGAAGGATTTACAGGCAAAATATATTTTGTATCATGATCATAATTTTTGCATTTGATCACTGTTACATGAAAAGGAGTATCCGATGTAGGTTTTGTTGTTATATTGAATGCATTGATCTTATTTGCTTCAGGCGACAACATATTTTCACCTGCCAGCATCAACGCATATTCGCCGATGGTCATACCATAAACCACCGGTATAGGTTGCATACCTACAAAACTTTTAAAATTTGTATCCAGTACCGGTCCGTCAACATAGAATCCATTTGGATTGGGCCGGTCCAGTATCATCAGTGGTTTGTGATTTTCCAGTGCAGCTTCCAGGAAATATTGGAGTGAAGAAATAAAAGTATAAAACCGTACGCCTACATCCTGGATGTCGAAGACCAGCACATCCACGTCTTTAAGATCTTCCGGAGTTGGTTTTTTGTGATCGCCATAGAGGCTGATGACAGGGATGCCGGTTTTTTTATCAACAAAATTATTCACATGCTCCCCGGCATCGGCTTTGCCTCTGAAACCGTGTTCGGGGCCAAAAATTTTCACAATTTTGATTCCACTTTTTTGCAGGGTATCAACGAGATGTATATTTTTTACCATGCTGGTCTGGTTGGCAAAAACCGCCACAGACTTGCCTTTCAGCAAGGGCAGCCATACTTCCATCCTGTCGGCGCCGGTTATCACCTTGGTCCCGGAAACTGACCGGGCAGGCTGTTGTGCACATCCGGTGCCGGATACAACAATGAGTGAGATAAACAATACAGTGGCATAGTACTTCATACTTCAAAGTTGCTTAAAGTTTTTTAATTCATCCGAAATCAGCTAAACTTTTACTTTTATTTAATTAACAGGTTTCATACTTTTGCATCGCTGTTTTCAAATGAATAAGAATTAATTGCATTTAAGAGCCTTTCCGGGGGCGGAAACAGCAGAATAACCGGTATAGAAAAGCACTGATAAAAAATAAAAAAACAAAAATTATGCAACAAGTAAAGGCTGGTGATGTAGTAAAAGTGCATTACACAGGAAAATTAGCTTCCGGGGAACAATTTGATTCTTCAGAAGGAAGGGAACCACTTGAATTTACGGTAGGTGCCGGGCAAATGATCAAAGGATTTGATGCTGCATTGCCGGGAATGATAAAAGGTGATAAAAAAACGATCAGCATCGCTGCAGAAGATGGTTATGGTGAAAGAAGTGAAGAAGCGATCATAGAATTCCCAAAATCAAATGTTCCGGAAGACATGAAATTAGAACCCGGAATGGCACTTACACTCAGCAATCAGAAAGGGCAACCGGTTCCTGTTATTGTGGTAGATGTTAAGGAAGAAGTGATCATTTTAGATGCCAATCATTTTCTTGCAGGGCAAGAACTTGTTTTTGATATTGAGTTGGTGGAGATTGCATAGGACAACCAACGACTGACCACCGACTATTGAAGCAGCATACATTGGTAGCTGCTTTTTTATTAACCGTCATTACAGTCAACAATGCGATCTTAAGATAATTTTCATTTCCCATTTCGATTGCTTCGTTTCCCGCAATGACGAATTGCTTTATGCCTTATTCCTTATTTTTACTTCCTTATTTTAAAAATATGATCAATATAAACAAAGAAGAACTTACAGAACGCTTTATGCGGTATGTACAGGTAGACACACAAAGCGATCCCAACAGCAACGCTTACCCTACAACCGAAAAACAAAAAGACCTTGGGAGGATGTTATTTTTGGAACTAAAGCAAATGGGCCTTGCTGAAGTTGAAATGGATGATTTTGGCTATGTATATGCCACGATCCCTTCAAACAGTGATAAAAAGAACATACCGGTCGTATGTTTTTGTTCCCATGTGGATACAGCCCCCGATTGCAGCGGCACCCATGTTAAACCGATATTGCATAATAATTACAATGGCAATGATATTGTGTTGCCCGATGATCCCACACAGATTTTAAAAAGATCGGATTCGCCCTATTTGGATAATCACATTGGAGGCGATATCATTACTGCGAGTGGTAATACATTGTTGGGTGCAGATGATAAGTCAGGCGTTGCCGTTATTATGCAGGCAGTCCAATATATCATGAATGATCCTGCAATAAAGCACGGAGTTATTAAAATTGTTTTTACACCGGATGAAGAAGTTGGTAAAGGCACGGCCAACATTGATATGAAAAAACTGGGTTCCGATTTTGGATATACATTGGATGGTGGTGAATCAGGCAGCCTGGAAGATGAAACTTTCAGCGCTGACGGAGCCAGTATCGTCATTCATGGGGTGATCTCACATCCGGGTTATGCAAAAGATAAAATGGTAAATGCTTTGAAGATTGCAGGAGCTGTATTGGAAGCATTGCCTAAAACCGAATGGAGCCCAGAGACAACGGAATTGAGGCAGGGTTTTGTTCACCCGGTTGCGATCAATGGAATTGCAGAAAAAGCAACCATTAATTTTATAGTCCGGGATTTTACAACTGATGGCCTTGTATCACATCACAGCCGCCTTAAAAAAATAGCAGAAACGGTGGTAGCAACATACAAGGGAACAACAATGGAATATGTTGTACAGGAACAATACCGGAATATGAAAGAAGTGCTTGACAAGCACCCACAGGTTGCAGCAAATGCCGTTGAGGCCATTAAAAGAAGCGGACTAAAAGTCAAAACAGAAAGCATCCGCGGCGGAACAGACGGAAGCAGGCTGAGTTATATGGGATTGCCCTGTCCGAATATTTTTACCGGTATGCAAAACATTCACAGCAAATTAGAATGGATAGGGGTGAATGATATGCTGAAGGCTGCGGAAACGATTGTGCATTTGGCGGGTATCTGGGAAGAGAAAGCCTGATATGTATGGTTTAATATGTATGATCAGGAGAAATCCTTCAATTTATAAAAATCATCTTTAATCTTAAATCATAGTTTAAAAAATAACTACCTTACACAAAAATTACAATACATGAACTTTATCATACAATATGGATGGATCATTTTATTCGTTCTCGCAGTATTAAGTTGCTTTGTTACCATAAACCAGGGGTTTATCGGTGTAGTTACAATGTTTGGGAAATACCGTCGAATTCTAAGGCCGGGTTTAAATTTCAAGATCCCATTCTTTGAACAGATTTTTAAAAAAGTAAGTGTTCAAAACCGTTCTGTGGAACTGGAGTTCCAGGCGGTAACTGTTGACCAGGCAAATGTTTATTTTAAATCCATGCTGTTGTATTCTGTACAGAATGAACAGGAGGATACGATCCAGAAAGTTGCTTTTAAATTTATCAGTGATAAAGACCTTATGCAGGCATTGATCCGTACCGTTGAGGGAAGTATCCGTGCATTTGTGTCTACAAAAAAACAGGCAGAAGTTTTAAATGTGCGCAGGGATATTGTGGAAAATGTAAAAGAACAGGTTGATGTGGCGCTTGAAGGCTGGGGCTATCACCTGCAGGACCTTCAGATCAATGACATCACATTTGATGAGGCGATCATTACCAGTATGAGTAAAGTAGTTGCTTCTAATAATTTAAAAGCAGCCGCTGAAAATGAAGGCCAGGCACTTTTGATAACCAAAACAAAAGCTGCTGAAGCCGAAGGCAATGCCATTAAGATTGCCGCAGAAGCAGAAAGGCTGGCAGCACAATTGCGTGGGCAGGGTGTTGCATTGTTCCGGGAAGAAGTGGCAAAAGGTATGAGCCAGGCTGCATCTGAAATGAAACAGGCAAACCTGGATACCAATGTTATCTTATTCAGTATGTGGGTGGAAGCGATCAAGAATTTTGCGGAATATGGCAAGGGAAATGTGATATTTTTAGATGGCGGCAGTGATGGCATGGAAAAAACCATGAAACAGATCATGGCCATGCAGCAATTGGAATCAAAAAAATAATTTGTAAATAATGCGAAATTAAAGTGTCGTATTATGCGGCACTTTTTCTTTATGTTGCATGCATGTTTACTTTAAAAAAAGAAGATTAACAAATTCTTATGCAGCATTGCGGTATTTCTTCCTTTTATTGCAGGATGTTTTTCCTGTTGGCATAAAAATGGCTCTGCATAATTTTTAAAAAAATCAGCAATTAATAATTACACATGTTTGATATCCTTTTACAGACAGACAGTTTAACCACATCTACAGCATCAGCGGCAAAGGTGGAATCAGTTTTAGGTATGTTAAGTAAGGGTGGCCCGTTGATGATCCCGCTGGGAATATTATTTGCCCTTGCTATTTTCTTTTTTATAGAAAGGTTGCTGGTGATCCGCAAAGCCGGAAAAATTGATGAGAATTTCATGAATATCATCCGCGATCATGTGAGCAATGGTAATGTAACTGCTGCACGCAGCCTCACAAAAAATACCAATAACCCGGTGGCACGTATGATTGATAAAGGCTTACAGCGTATCGGAAAGCCAATTGATGCCATTGAAAGAAGCATGGAGATCGTTGGTAAACTGGAAATGTATAAAATGGAAAAAAATCTTACTATACTTTCCGTGATCGCCCGAATTGCACCGCTGTTTGGATTCGTGGGAACCATCGTGGGGCTGGTGATCCTGTTGAAAGAATTTGCAACCATCAGCAATCCTTCCATCAGCCAGATCGCAGATGCTATGTATATCAAATTAATAACATCCGCCAGCGGATTGATCATTGGTATGCTGGCATACCTGGGTTATAGTTATTTGGATACACAGATAAACAGAACAGCAAACAGGATGGAAGCAGCCAGCAGTGAATTCATTGATGTGTTGCAGGAGCCAACGAAATAATTTAAATCATGATTTTAAAATTTTGAATGAGAAGCAGGGCTTTGAAAATTTATTCTTTCATTCAAAATTCACAATTCAAAATTCAGCATTTCCAACATGAGTTTAAGAAAAGCAAAATTCAGGGAAGATCATTCAGAAGTGGACACGGGCCCGTTGAATGATATTTTATTCATACTCCTGATGTTTTTTTTAATGATATCAACACTTGCCAATCCAAATGTGATCAAGTTAAGTGTGCCGAAAGCAAAGAGCGATACCAAGCAAAAACAAAGTGTTGTGGTAAGTGTGAACAAGAACAAGGATTTTTATATCGGTACCAGGAAGATCATCAGCGATTCTTTATTGTCTGAATTGAGGAAATATATCAATGAAGGTGATAGTGTAAAACCCGCTGTGGTGATCAATGCAGACGCAGTGACAGAATGGGGTGAGGTGGTTAAAGTAATGAAAGCCGCCCGTAAACTGGGTGCAACTACTTCAGCAACGGTTACGGGTAACGAATAGCAGCAAGAACCATTCTTTGTTTTTCATAAATATCCGTTTTGATAACGGATGAATATTGTTCATTGTTAAACAATGCAGCAGTTTCTTCAGCATAATTTTCGTGCGTTTCTAAAAATATTTTACCGCTTTTTTTTAAATGTGTTTTACCAAAAGCCGCGATCTTTTCATAAAAGATTAGTGGCCTGTTGTTTTCAACAAACAATGCCAATGACGGTTCAAAAGCTGCCACATTTTTATCCAGCAATTCCTTTTCCGCTAAAGGTATGTAAGGCGGATTGCTTACAATTACATCGTATGATGGGATAGATTGCCAGGTGTTTTCATCCAGGAAATCAAGCTGAACGAAATCGACATCGGTTTGTTGCTGTTGTGCATTTTGTTTTGCAATAAGCAAAGCCGGTTCGCTTATGTCAATTGCAGTAACCTGTATATCAGGCAGCTGTTTTTTCAATGCTATGGCAATACATCCGCTTCCGGTTCCAATGTCAAGGACAGATACAAACTGGTTATCTTTTAAAAAACTGATCACTTCATTTACAAGTTCTTCCGTTTCGGGCCTGGGGATCAATACTGCAGGCGAAACTTTTAATTTCATATTGCTGAACCATGCTTCACCTGTTACATATTGAACTGGTTTGTGCATTTTCAATTGTAACAGGCAATCATTTAATTTCAGGATAATCTTTTCATCCATTTTTTGAGCCGGATCTTTAATGATCGCTGATCTGTTTAATCCTGCAATGCTTTCAAATACCATGGAACTGATCCTTGCTGCTTCCGATGGTTGATAAACAACCTGTAACTCGGTTAAAAAAATCCTGTATAGTTCATTTACGGTCATCAACGCAAACATACTTAATTTTACGGCCTTGGATAAACACAACATATACATGCAGCGATGTTTCGAACTGGCAGTTCTGGCAGTCGGTCATGTGGCGCCCAACCCGATGGTAGGCGCTGTTCTTGTCCATCAAAATACAATAATCGGAGAGGGATATCACAGTCAATATGGTAAAGCACATGCCGAAGTGAATTGCATAAATAGTGTTCCTGATAAATTTCGCCACCTGGTCAAAGAAAGTATTTTGTATGTTTCCCTGGAACCTTGTAATCATGTGGGAAAAACTGCTCCTTGCAGTGATTTCATCATACAGCATCAAATTCCAACAGTTGTTATTGGTTGCAGGGATAGTTATGAAAAAGTAAACGGAAGCGGCATTCAAAAATTAGCGGGAGCAGGAGTTCAAGTGAAAACGTTTATTATGGAAAAGGAAGCTTTGGAACTAAACAAACGGTTTTTTACATTTCACCACGAGAAACGCCCTTATATCATATTAAAATGGGCACAAAGTAATAATTTAAAAATAGCCAATGCCGATCGTTCCAGGGTGATGATCAGCAATGAGTTTTCAAACAAACTTGTGCATAAATGGAGGAGCGAGGAAGCTGCCATCATGGTAGGCACACACACCGCTTTTTATGATGATCCTTCATTGACAACCCGGTTATGGCCCGGAAAGGATCCTGTAAGAATAGTAATAGATAAAAATTTATCATTACCGGCCCAACTCCATTTATTTGATAAAACATTTCCTACGATCATTATAAATAAAACAAGGCAGGGCAATGATGGAAACAATATGTATGTTAAGGTTGATGACAATGAAAAATTTATTCAGTCTGTATTGAATATTTTATATCAGCGAAACATACAATCATTGATTGTTGAAGGTGGAGCAATCTTAATACAGTCATTCATTGATGCTGGAATTTGGGATGAGGCCAGGGTGATCACAAATAAGAACCTGTTGATAGAAAATGGCATTGAAGCGCCTGTTTTAAAAAATAACATCCTGGTAAATAAAGAACAATTGCTAACCGATGAAATATGTTTTTATCGCAACGAAACTAAATCACGCTAATCACATTAACCCAAATGATTAATTTGAAATCACCTGATTACTTTTATACGATCGACAGGCCCGCATCAGAAGAATTTAAAGAAAGGGGCAGCAGGTTTATTGCTTATGCAAATCCTGTTGACGATGTTGAGGCATTCAAAAAATGCCTGCGGGATCTGAAAAAAGAACATCCGAAAGCTGTACACCATTGCTTTGCTTACAGGTTGGGTATAACCAGTGATAATTTCAGGTTGAGTGATGACGGAGAACCTTCGGGTACTGCCGGTAAACCGATCCTGGGCCAGATAGACAGCCGAAAGCTAACCAATACTTCGATTATTGTTGTCCGGTATTTCGGTGGAACTTTATTGGGTGTTCCTGGATTGATAAATGCTTATAAAACAGTTGCAGCACTTGCATTGCAAACGATACCGGTGATACAGAAGCAGATTGAGCTGACTTATTCAGTCCATTTCGATTACACCCAGGTAAATGATGTTATGCAGGTATTAAAGCAGGGCAATTGCAGAATCATTCATCAGGACTTGCAGTTATTTTCAGAAATCAAAGCGGGTATTCCCAAAAACAGGCTTGATGAGATCATTCACAGGCTAAATGACCTGCGCAACATTGAATTAAAAAGAATATTTTGATGATCTCACTATTTCTGGAGAACTGTAATTGAATTTTAACAAAATAATATTACTTTTATAATACTTCAAGCAATTTATTATGAGAAAAATCTTCATCCTGTCAGCATTGTTATTTGTAATTTATTCAGCAAACAGTCAGCAATTGCATTTTACAAGCCAGTATTTACAACACAATTCCATGTATAATCCTGCTGCAGCCGGAATGTCAGACCAAAGCAAAGTTGGCATTTCTTACAGAAGCCAATGGTCATCTTTTCCGGGAAATCCAAGAACTTTCATGTTGTATGGAGATTTTAAATTGCAGAAATTAAAAGCAGGATTGGGTGTTTATATATACAGGGACGAAACGGGACCAACAAGCCGCACAGGCATTCAAATAGCTTATTCATATCATATCAAAACTGGCGAAAAAGGCAGGTTAGGGGTGGGGATTGAATTGAGGGCACTTCAATTTGCAGTGGATAAAAGTAAACTAACTGCTTCGTTGGGAAGTAATGATCCTGTATTATCAGGATCTGAAAAGAAGATCGGCATTGATGCAGGGGCAGGATTGTATTGGACAAATGATAAATTAACTGTTGGAGCAGCCGTGAGCCAGTTGATACAATCCAAACTTGAACTTGCCAATGTGCCTAATTCTAAAGAAGGGGGCAAATTATACCGCCATTATAATTTCATGGCCAATTACAAAATACAAACTGGAGATGATATTTATCTAATTCCCAATGCAATGGTTAGGGTCATAGAACATTCACCGAGTGAATATAACTTTGGGGCGATCCTGAATTACCAGGAAAAGATATGGTGGGGATTAAACTGGAGGGTACAACAATCCTGGAGTATTCAGGCAGGATTCAGTCTTTTGCAGCGTGTTAAATTGACATATTCTTATGATTATTATGTAACCCCCATCAGCATATTCACTGCAGGTTCCGGAGCTCATGAGATAGGCCTGCAGTTTGGGTTTAAAAAGAAATAATCAGTTTTTTTAATTCAACACAATTTAAATGGCTGATGAAAAAAAATATAAAGACTTTAAAAGTTTTTATCCTTATTACCTTACGGAACATGGCGATGTGAAGAACAGGGTTTTACATTTTTTGGGTACGTTGATGTTTTTGGTTTTACTTGTTGCAGGATTGATCAGTGGAAAATGGTGGCTTTTCGTTTTGATGCCGTTAGTTGGATATGGATTTGCCTGGTTCGGGCATTATTTTATTGAAAAGAATAAACCGGCAACGTTCACGTATCCTTTATACAGCCTGGCTTCAGATTTTGTTATGTTCTGGCATATAATTACAGGACAAATCAACAAAAAACTCCGGGAAGCAATAGGTAATTCCAAACAGGAAGAAATTTAATTTTTTTATAACATTTATTGATAAGCAAAGAAAAATAACCAAATGAATGCACTTACATTATTTTCAGGATGTTTGAAAAAGATAGCAAGTCAAATCCTGATTATTATTTTTTTATTTGTTTGCGGTATTAGTGCATATGCACAGCCGGCAAATGATGACCCTTGTGCTGCGAATTTGTTAACGGTATCTGCTACCTGTAGTTTTCAAACATTTACAAATGCTGCTGCAACGGCTTCTACAGGTGTGCCTGATCCCGGATGTGCAAGTTATCTTGGCGGAGATGTTTGGTTCCAGGTTGTTGTTCCGCCTGGCGGGGCTATTAATTTTAATTCACAGGCAGGAGTAATTACAGATGGAGGAATGGCAATTTATAGTGGAACCTGCTCCGGTTTAACGCTGATAGATTGCGACGATGATGCTGGTGCCGGCAACATGCCATTTATATCAGCATCAGGATTGATACCAGGAAATACTATTTGGATCAGGTTCTGGGAATATGGCAACAACGGGAATGGAACATTTGGTATCTGTTTAACCATTCCTCCTCCTCCTCCATCAAATGATGAACCTTGTAATGCGATAACTTTAGATGTTTCTCAAAATGGTTGTAATTTTCAGACATTTACAAACGAATCTGCAACAAGTACTGCAGGCGTTCCAGCCCCCGGATGTGCCAATTACCTGGGCGGCGATGTCTGGTTCAAACTAACGGTACCATGTACCGGGTCAATAATATTGGATTCCCAGACAGGATTTATTACTGATGGAGGAATGGCAATTTATAGCGGTACCTGTAATAATTTAACCCTGATAGAATGTGATGATGATGACAGTCCAAATGGTTTTATGCCGCGTATTTCAAGAACCGGGCTGATTCCCGGTAGCACTATATGGGTCCGGATGTGGGAATATGGAAATGATGGCAATGGTACCTTTGGTTTATGTGCGCAGGTTCCGCCACCGCCTCCACCGGCAGCCACCTGCCAAACTGCGCAATCATTTTGTACCAGTGTAATCCCAACTACGGTTCCTAATATCACCGGTCAACCAAGTACAGGTGGTAGTGGTACTTTTGGATGCCTGTTAACGACCCCTAACCCAACTTATTATTATTTACAGATCCAGAATTCAGGAAGTATTTCAATTACAATATCGCAAAACAGTACAACGGGAACACCTTTGGATGTTGATTTTATTGTGTGGGGACCATTTAATAATTTAAATGCAACTTGTACCGGGATATCTGCATCTAATATTATTGATTGCAGTTACTTGCCTGATCCTGTTGAAGTTGCAGATATCCCCAATGCTTTAGCGGGCCAGTTTTATTTATTCCTTGTTACCAATTACAGCGACCAACCCGGCTCAATTACATATCAGCAGACTGGTGGTACTGGATCAAGCAATTGTAGTATTGTTTGTACATTGAATGCGGGAAATACTGGCCCTGTTTGTTCGGGAGGACCTCT
>JAYSWW010000086.1:0-2141 GCA_043717805.1 Ferruginibacter sp. | reverse complement strand
CATCAGAAACTAAAAACGGGTATCGTTTTGATATGGGCCCCTCCGTATTCACGATGCCCCAATATGTGGATGACCTGTTTGAATTATCAGGCAAAAACCCACGCGACCATTTTAATTATATTCACCTGGATCCTGTTTACAAATATTTTTTTGATGACGGCACAATGCTGGACGCATATCATGGCAAAGAAAAATTTTCAGAACAACTTGCAGCAAAAACTTCAGATAAAAAAGAAGACATTGCCAGGCATCTTGAAAAATCCGGAACAGTTTATGGGCTCACCGAAAAAGTATTTTTACACAATTCATTGCACCGGCTTAAAAATTTCTTTACATGGCCGGTTTTAAAAGGAATACTGAATTTTGGCAAGATAGGAGCCTTTGAAACCATGCATGAAGCCAATCAAAAGGCATTAAAGGATTCCCGGCTTGTAAGGATTTTTAATCGCTATGCCACGTACAATGGCTCCAGTCCATACCTGTCTCCCGCAACCCTTAATGTGATCGCCCATGTTGAAATAGTAAAAGGAGCTTTTTATCCTGTTGGCGGAATGTATAGCATTACAGATTCCCTGGTAAAACTCGCAAAAGATATTGGCGTAACATTCAATTTTTCAACTCCTGTAAGGGAGATATTAATTGAAAATAAAAAGATAACGGGAATCAGGACCGACCAGGGAACAGCAGCATTTGACATCGTAATAAGCAATATGGATGTTTATAACAGTTATAAAAAATTAATGCCTTCTGTAAAAAAACCTGCAAAAACACTGGATCAGCCAAAATCAAGTTCGGGCATTATATTTTACTGGGGAATTAAGAGAGAATTTAAAGAACTGGGATTGCACAATATCTTATTCAGCGAAAATTATGAAGAAGAATTTGATACCATTTTTTCAAAGAAATCTATTTACCACGATCCAACGATTTACCTGAACATCACCAGCAAACATACCCCAACAGATGCGCCCCGGGGTTGTGAGAACTGGTTTTCCTTTATCAATGTTCCCAATAATTCGGGACAGGACTGGGATAAATTTATTGAAGAAGCGAGGGCACACATGATCCGGAAAATCAACAAGGTATTGAAAACAGACATTGCAGCATTGATAGAAAGTGAAATGGTTTTCGATCCCCGTGTCATTGAAAGCAGAACTTCCAGTGCATTTGGAGCCATCTATGGTAATAGTTCAAATAATAAATTCGCAGCTTTTTTAAGACATTCAAATTTTTCAAAAGAAATAAAGGGATTGTATTTCTGCGGTGGAAGCGTTCATCCCGGACCGAGTATACCACTTTGTCTCCTTTCTGCAAAGATCACTACTGATTTGATCATGTAAAGAAACTATAGCAGTTAGCTATTAGCTGTTATCAAGCACTGATCAATCTGGACCTTGTTATTATAACAGGGTTTTTACTCGGTAAATACCTTGCTAAAAGCGTACGGCCAATAGCTAATGGCTTTCTTGGGCTGCAAGATTATTTAGATTAGTTTTGCGCAATTCTTTTTTTAAATAAAAAGCCTGTAATGATAAATTTTGTTCATAGAAATTCCAGTGCTAACATAACATGAGCAATACGTCTATCATAGAGATAAAAGATCTCAGCAAGACTTTTAAAAATGCAACCGAACCTGCTGTAAATGGTATTTCATTTTCCATAAACCGCAATGAAATATTTGGTTTACTTGGCCCCAATGGAGCCGGTAAAACCACCACGATCTCTATACTTTGCGGATTGTTTCCTCCAACCAGTGGTGAAGTGCTCATTGATGGTAAAAGCCTGGGTCACCAGCTTGCGGGTATCAGGCAGATCATTGGCATTGTACCCCAGGATATTGCACTTTATCCAACTTTAACAGCCCGTGAGAACCTGGATTTTTACGGGCATATGTATGGATTAAAAGGAAAGGAGTTGAAACAAAAAATAAACAGCTGGCTTGAAAAACTTGGATTAACCGATGCTGCCAACAGGCAGGTTTCCACTTATTCGGGTGGTATGAAACGCAGGGTTAATCTGATTGCCGGGATTTTACACAATCCTAAGATATTATTCCTGGATGAACCAACTGTTGGAGTAGATGTGCAAACACGCAATGTGATCATTGAGCACTTAAAAGAGATCAATAAAGCAGGAACAAC
>JAYSWW010000085.1:0-5493 GCA_043717805.1 Ferruginibacter sp. | reverse complement strand
TGAAGAACCTCCGTTCCTCGATGCGGTTCACTCCCGAAACAATGGAGTTTACTAACCTTGACCTTGAAACGAATAACAGCAGAATTGGTAATTATTATTCGATGCACTACAATACTTTCAACAGTGATATGAATAATTTCATGAAGAGTGTAACACTGAAGGCAAATTTGCTTGATAGCAGGATCAGTAGCGAGGACTTAGCCATATTTGCCCCGGAACTGGCAAACTGGAACCGGGTATTTTATGTGGATGGGAATGCCAAAGGAACCATTGATAATTTTTCGGCAAAAAATATGAAGGTCAGAAGCGGCAATACAATTGTTGAAGGAGACATTGCCTTGAGAGGTTTACCCGATATCAATTCAACTTTTATAGATTTTAAAAGCAATAACCTTCAAACCAATTATTCAGACCTCGTTGCCATCATCCCGGCTTTGAAAAATGTAACAACCCCCCGGTTGAATAAACTGGGAAACATATATTACAAAGGAAATTTTACAGGTTTCTTAAATGATTTTGTAACCTATGGAACCATTGCTACAAACCTGGGAGTGGTAACTGCAGACCTTAACATGAAATTACCGGAAAATGGCAATCCGTCTTATTCCGGCAAGCTTTCTACAAATGGTTTTAAACTAGGTCAGTTCATTGACAATTCTAAATTTGGCAGCATCTCATTAAACGGAAAAGTGGTTGGCAGCGGGTTTACATTAAACAAACTGAATGCAAATTTTGATGGCAGCATCAGGCAGATTGAATTCAACGGATACGATTACCAGCACATGACCGTTAATGGAGATTTTCATAAAAACCTTTTTACGGGGCATTTAACCATCGACGACCCCAATATTAAGATCAAAAACCTGGATGGAACACTGAGCCTTTCAGGAAAGGAGATTGCTTTCAACCTGGATGCGGACCTGCAGTATGCCAATTTAAAGAACATTCATTTCACCAATGAGAATTTTGAATTAAAAGGTTTGTTCAGCCTGAATTTCACCGGGAACAACATTGATAATTTCCTTGGTACTGCAAGGGTTTACAATGCAAGTCTTAAACACGATTCCACGTTGCTTTCTTTCGATTCGCTCAACCTCACCTCTTTCATCAGGGAAGACAGGAAATACCTGACTTTGAAATCCAATGAAATTGATGCAGAGCTGAGCGGAAAATTCACCATCAAGGAATTGCCGGATGCCTTTAAGGTTTTTCTAAGCCGGTATTACCCTGTTTACATCAAAAAACCTTCCTATACGGTAAGCAACCAGGATTTCACTTTTAACATTAAAACAAAAAAGGTTGATGAATACCTCAAATTATTTGATAAGCGATTGAATGGGTTGAACAATGCAAGCATAAACGGTAATTTAAACCTGGCCAATTATGACCTTAAAATAAATGCAATCGTACCCGAATTTGAATACGACGGTAAAAAATTCATCAACATAGACCTAAAAGGTAACGGCAACCGTGATACGTTAAGAGCGGATGTTGCTGTTGATGATATCATACTTTCAGACAGCCTTCATTTTCCAGGTACCAAGTTGCAACTGACCGCTAACAATGATGTTTCAGTCATTCATTTAAAAACAAGTGCTGGTAAAACCCTCAACGATGCAGAACTGAATGCCAGTATACAAACTCTTTCAGATGGTGTAAAATTCCATTTTTCACCTTCATCGTTTATCATCAATGATAAAAAATGGCAACTTGAAAAAGACGGGGAACTGACCGTTAGAAAAAATTATATTGATGCCAGTGAAATCAAATTCATCCAGGATAAACAACAGATCGTTATTTCCACGGAACTTGACAGAGAGTCGAAAGAAACAAACATAGTTGCAAAATTAGAGCAGGTCAACATTGGCGATTTCATGCCCTTTGTACTTACAAAACCTTCCCTGAAAGGCTTAGCAACCGGTACGGCAACGATCAGGGACCCATTCGGTAAATTCGGGATAGATTTTAAAGGATCGGTTGACAGTTTTTCACAGGATGATAAATATGTGGGAAAAGTTAACCTGGATGCATCCGCCAATACCGTTAGCGGTGAAGTGAAATTCAAGGCAGATGCCAATGAAGGTGATTTTGTTTTTAACATTGATGGCAGGATCAATTACAAAGATTCATCCGAAAATCAAATGGATATTAATTTGTATGCAGGCAGGCTGAATATGAATATCCTGGAGCCTTACCTTGGTTCGGTCTTCAGCAAAATGGAAGGCATTGTTCACAGCAACCTTAAAATGTATGGAGGAGGCAAACACAAATACCTGACCGGGCAGGCAACGATCGACAGCGGTTCTTTAAAGGTAGCTTATACTCAATGTAAATATCTTTTCAAAAATGAAACGGTAACTTTCCGTGAAAATGAAATTGACCTCGGTAAAATGAGGATCAGGGACACACTGAACAATGAAGGAACCGTTAGCGGCAAAATGTATCACCAGTTCTTTAACAATTTTTCTTTTGACAATATAAGATTTGAAACCGGCAAATTGCTTTTACTGAATACAGCTAAAAAAGACAACAACCAATTCTATGGAGATGTTATTGGCAGTGCTGTTATGACGCTGAACGGGCCTGTAACAAATATGATCATGAATATCAATGGACAACCAAGTTATATAGACAGGAGCCATATTTATTTAGTAACGGCAAGCAGTAAAGAAAGCAATTCGGTTGATTACATCGAATTCATACAATTTGGTACTCTTATGGAAGATTCAATTACTGCAAATGAATCAACCAATATAGTGGTCAATATGAACCTGACTGCCAATCCCGCCTGCAAAATTGATGTTATTCTCGATGAAGAAACCGGAGACATTATCAAAGGACAGGGATATGGGTCACTTAATATAAGGGTGGGAAACAGGGAACCGATCAGTATCCGTGGAAAATATGATATTACAGAAGGTGAATACACTTTTAATTTTCAGACATTTTTGCAAAGGCCATTTACCCTTAACCGTGGTAGTATTACCTGGAATGGAGATCCCTCTCTTGCCATCATTGACATAGATGCAAACTATTTAGCCAAGGACGTGGATATCAGCAGCCTTAACCCGATCAGCAACATCAATTCCACCAGTTCTTCAAAACAAAAAGAAGACATCAATATCATATCTCACCTGACCGGTGAACTTTCAAAACCAAAGATCAGGTTTGAATTTCAGTTACCTGATAAAAGCTACCTGAAAGGAGACCCCTTTATTGTAAAAAAACTGGAAGATTTTAAAAATGATGAAAATGAAATGAACAAGCAGGTTGCAAGCCTCTTGCTTTTCAATACATTCATCACCGGTAACCAGAATTTTTTATCGGGCGAAAGTATTTTAGCTACTGCAACAAGTACAGTTGGAGGCGTTGTAAGCGGATGGTTGACCAATATCTTCAATAAAGAACTTTTAAAAGCCACCAAAGGGGTAATTTCTACTTACATTGATATCAATCCCAGTGTTAATTTACAACTTAGCCAGCTACAGGCCAATGTAAAGGCAGGTGTAAAAATATTTTTAAGCAACCGCATCTATTTTCTCATCGGCGGCAACCTGGATTACAACAATCCCTATACCCAATTGTATAAAAAAGGCCTCATAACACCGGATATTACAGTAGAGTGGTTGTTGAACAAAGAAGGTTCTGTAAGGGTTGTAGGTTTTAACAGGACCAGCGTTGATCTCACTACAGGGCAGCGTAACCGCTCTGGTATACAATTGTCTTACCGGAAGGATTTTAATAAATTATCGGAGATTTTCAAGAGCAAACGCCAACTTGAAAGGGAGGAACTTGAACGGAATAATACAACATTGAAAGTTGTCCCTAATTAAATTTGCTCACAATAACTTAATTTTGAGCATGAAAAATACCCTTTATTACACAGCGGTCATCCTTATTTTATTTTCTTCCTGCACACCGGTGCTCAATAAAACTTCGGGCAGCGACGATGGACACATCAGGATAAACTTTGTACAGGTAAATGATGTATATGAAATAGCCCCATTGTCAGGAGGTAAAGAAGGCGGATTGGCTAAAGTGGCCAATATCAAAAAAAGATATTTACAACAAAATCCAAATACTTTCCTGCTGATGGCCGGAGACTTTATCAGCCCTTCCGTTTACAACAGTTTAAAATACCAGGGAAAGGCCATCCGCGGAAAACAAATGATCGAAGCAATGAATGCAGCGGGATTCGACCTGGCAGTATTCGGCAACCATGAATTTGATATCAAAGAAGCTGAATTACAGGAACGCATAAACGAATCCGGTTTTCAATGGATATCCTCCAATACTTTTCACAAACAGAATAACCTGGTAACGCCTTTTGTAAAGACCAATTCAGCAGGAACCATCGCTTTCCCGGAAAGTTATATTAAGACAGTGACCGATGCAGATGGCACCACGGCAAGAATAGGATTTATCGGGCTTACCCTTCCCTTTAACAAAGCCGGGTATGTCAGTTACAAAGACGCATTGATTACTGCAAAAGACCTTTACAATAAACTGAAAGATTCTGTTGATGCTGTGGTGGCCATCACACATCAAACAATGGAAGAAGACATTGTGCTGGCAACGGAAATTCCGGGGCTTGCCGTGATCATGGGTGGACATGAACATGACCAGCGTTATGAAGAAGTGGGAAATATTTCAATAACAAAGGCCATGGCAAATGCACGGACAGCCTTTATCGTTACACTTTCGATCAATAAGAAAAGGCATTCGATAAAAGTATTTACCAAAATTGAATTGCTGGATGAGACCGTATTACCAGACAGTGCAACCAATGCAGTGGTAAACCGCTGGGTTAAAATTGCCGAAAACAGTTACGCTTCACTGGGATTTGATGCAAAAAAGGTTATCCAGAAAACCGGGGAATCACTGGATGGGCGAGAGGCAGCGATCAGGAACGGATCTACAAACCTAACCAGGATCATCGTAAATGCCATGTCGGAAGCAGCTCCAAATGCCGATGTTTGCATCATGAATGCCGGATCGATCAGGGTAGATGATTACCTGCATTCACCCATCACACAATATGACATACTCCGTACATTACCCTTTGGCGGTGGCATTCGTGAAGTTGAAATGAAAGGAAGTTTATTGAGAAAGATCCTGGATATGGGATCATTGAATATTGGAACAGGTGGATTTTTGCATTGTAACAAAGAGGTTTCTGTAAACGGCAAAACCAATGAATGGATGATAGTGGATATGCCTATTGACCAACAGAAAACCTACCGTGTAGCCTTACCCGATTTTTTATTAACCGGTGGCGAAGCCAACCTTGGTTTCCTTAAACCGGGCAATACAGAAATCATAAAAATTTATGATCCACAAACATCTGTTACAGATCCCTTGTCGGATATCAGGCTGGCGGTCATAAAGTACCTGGAAAAAAAGTGATATCTATTGCTGCTTAGGAATAAATGTTACTTTGAGTTGCTAACTTTGTTTATAGAAGTTCCGGTATCCAGTATCCAGTATCCAGTA
>JAYSWW010000084.1:0-2147 GCA_043717805.1 Ferruginibacter sp. | reverse complement strand
TAAGATTGCTTCGTTCCTCGCAATGACGAAATTATCAAACAAAAAAAACCGTTCGAATTTTTGAACGGTTTTTTTATAAAAATATAAGGCTTATAGCTAATTTCTAACAGCTTATAAACTTTCCTCAATATTCATCTTCATTAAAAAAGAAATCCTCCTGGCTGGGGTAATCAGGCCAGATATCATCCAATCCTTCATACAGGTCACCTTCATCTTCCAGTTCCTGTAGATTTTCAATTACTTCAATGGGAGCACCACTGCGAATGCTGTAATCGATCAATTCATCTTTTGTAGCCGGCCAGGGAGCATCTTCTAAATGGGAGGCTAATTCTAGGGTCCAAAACATCTTGTGTAATAGGTTTAATTTTTGCAAATGTATAAGTTCGTACGAAATAACCAAAAGTGTTTTTCAAACTTATGGTTAAAACTTCCCCTTAATGTAATTTCTTGAGGGCTAATATTGAATTTTTAAACGGTTAATTGCCGAAAATATTACATGCCCAAACTGCCCCAGGAGGTCTATTTATAGATATAAATGGTTATTTTAGACCCATGTTAAGTGCAAGAAATATTGAAAAGCATTATGGTGCATTACATGTGCTTAAAAATGTGGATATTAATATTGGGAAAGGGGAGATTGTGAGCATTGTTGGCTCATCCGGGGCAGGAAAAAGTACTTTACTGCATATCCTGGGTACATTGGATAAGCCGGATAAAGGAGAGGTAAAACTTTATGATCAGCGGGTAGATAAGCTAACGGGAAAGGCTTTGTCAAAATTCAGGAATAAACACATCGGGTTCATTTTTCAATTTCATCATTTATTGCCTGAATTCACTGCAATGGAAAATGTTTGTATTCCCGGATGGATAGCAGGTAATAAAAAAAGGGAAACAGAAACAAGGGCGATTGAATTACTCAACACGCTTGGGCTTGGACAAAGACTTGAAAATAAGCCAAACCAGTTATCCGGTGGCGAGCAACAAAGAGTGGCAGTGGCAAGGGCGCTGATAAACAATCCAGCTATCATCATGGCAGATGAACCAACGGGCAACCTCGATTCAACCAATGCAAAAGAATTGCACCAGCTTTTTATTGACCTGAGAAACAAATACCAGCAAACTTTTTTAATTGTAACACACAACGAGGAACTGGCCAGGATGAGTGACAGGATATTGCAAATGAAAGATGGGAGGATCGTTGGTGGGGGATAATTTTTTTGATGAGGAACGAATGGAAAAGTTCTGTTTATAAAGTGATATTCAGAGTTAAAGGGAATTTTATGAGCCCAATCTTTACATTGATTTTAATTCTTTTTTCAACTTTCTGTTTCGGACAAGTAACAACTAATTTTGAAACCATTATTGCGGATAGTGGAAAATATGAATTCAAACAACAAGCAAAAAAAGAAAAACCAGATTATTCCATTGCGTATCGGATTTTGGTAAACCAGGTAAATTTAAAACCAAAAGATGCCGAATTGAGGTATTTTTTAGGCTATACAATTGACCGGCTAAACGCTGATGACGGAAAAGGGATGTCATTGCTTAAAAAAGAAATGACAATCAAGGCAAGCGAACAGTTTGAAGAAGTGAATAGGCTTGAACCAATTTATAAAGGCGAAGAAATCATTTTAGACCCATATTCAAAAATCACTTCAATATGGGGAAGTCTTGCAGAATCCTATCTGAATAAAAATATAAAAGATTCTGCTGCCTGGGCTTTTAAGGAAGGGAAAAGAAGGGGTGGATTTACAGAACCTGTCCTTTCTTTCAATAGGCAATTACTAAACAGCTGTTCACAAAATTCAATTTTAATTACATTTGGAGACATCGTTACAATACCTATCTGGTATTTACAGTCAATTGAAAAATACAGATCAGATGTTACCATTGTGGACGCCAATTTAATAAATACGATCTGGTATCCAAAGTATTTAAAAAATGAGAGAAAGTTGAAAATCAGTTATGACAGTTGCGAGATTGATACATTGGATTATCTTTATTGGAAGCCCAAAGAAATAACGATTGTCAATCCAAAGAATAAATCTGAAAAATTAACCTGGATTCTTAAGCCATCCTATTTAGATGAATATATTTTAAAAGCTGATAGAATTCTATTAGACATTTTCAAACAAAACTATTTCAAA
>JAYSWW010000083.1:0-5510 GCA_043717805.1 Ferruginibacter sp. | reverse complement strand
GCTGCAACCATGCCTGTTACTTTGGTGATGCTGGAAGCGATCAGGGATTTTTATTACAAGACCGGTAAACGCATTGCCATGAAACCCGCTGGTGGAATTTCAAAGTCTAAACTGGCTTTACACTACCTGGTCATGTTGAACGAAGTGTTGGGAGAAGAATGGATGAACAATCACTGGTTCAGGTTTGGTGCCAGCAGCCTGGCAAATGATATATTGATGCAGTTGATGAAGCAAAAAACCGGTGTGTATCAGTCGGCGGATTATTTTACAATCGATTGAACCTCATCCCTATCCCTTCTCCAAAAGAAGAAGGGTAATTGCGAAGATTGAAACGAAAATTATGTTTGCACAGAGAAGATGTTGCTGAATAATGGTATGTTGTACAAGTGAGTGACACAACGATGATGCTATGGAAACCCAATGCCGGCTTCAAAAACTGAATTAAAGATCAAAAAAGAACTAATGCTCAATTGTAAAAAACAAATGTTTAATTAATAATAAAATGCCTGGCCTCCCTCTCTTTTGGAGAGGGATTGAGGGTGAGGTTTAAAATAATATTATGGCTACTAAAAAGAACAATACAATAAAATTAAAATTCGATTCTGCACGGAACCTGTCACCGGCCCCCGAAAGTAAAAGTGCAGCCAAAATAGAATCACGGTATGATCTTTTTATCAATGGAAAATTTGAAAAACCATTGAGCAAAAAATATTTTGATACCATCAATCCTGCAACGGAAGAAAAATTATCAGAAATCGCAGAGGCAAATGCTGCTGATGTAAACAAAGCTGTAATTGCTGCAAGAACTTCGTATGAAAAAGTATGGAAGAAAATGCCTTCCAAAGAAAGGGCCAAATATATTTACCGCATAGCAAGGATGGTGCAGGAAAGAGCCAGGGAATTTGCCATCATCGAAACACTGGATGGGGGTAAGCCTATCCGTGAGAGCCGTGATTTTGATGTGCCAACTGCCGCCAATCATTTTTTTTATTATGCAGGCTGGGCTGATAAACTGGAATATGCATTTCCAAACAGGACTGCGGCTCCATTGGGCGTTGCCGGGCAGATCATTCCATGGAATTTTCCATTGTTGATGGCAGCCTGGAAAATTGCACCGGCATTGGCAACCGGAAATACTGTTGTATTGAAACCAGCAGAAACCACTTCACTCACTGCATTGAAACTTGCAGAAATAATCCAGGAAGCTGACCTGCCACCGGGTGTCGTAAACATTATTACGGGTGCGGGTGCAACTGGTGCTGCAATCGTAAATCATCCTGATATTAATAAGATCGCATTTACAGGTTCTACAGATGTTGGAAAGATCATTCAACGTGCTATCTCAGGAACCAATAAAAAAGCAACACTGGAGTTGGGAGGAAAAGCCGCAAATATCATCTTCGATGATGCACCGCTTGACCAGGCTGTGGAAGGTGTGATCAATGGAATATTTTTTAACCAGGGCCATGTTTGTTGCGCAGGCTCAAGATTGTATGTACAGGAATCTGTTTACAAACAGGTTTTACAGAAATTAAAAGACAGGATGGAATCCCTGATTGTCGGAGACCCGATGGATAAGAATACCGACATTGGTGCAATCAATTCAAAAAGTCAGTTAGATGTTATTAATAAATATTTAAAGATCGGTCAACAGGAAGGAGCAGAAATGTATCAGCCATCCTGTTCTGTTCCAAAAAAAGGATTTTATTGCAGGCCAACGATCTTTACCAATGTTGCTCAGTCAAACCGGATTGCACAGGAAGAAATATTCGGACCGGTACTTACCATACAAACATTCAGAACAGACGATGAAGTGATAGAAAAAGCCAACAACAGTCCATTCGGTTTATCTGCCGGTGTCTGGACTGACAAGGGTTCCAAGATATTCAATATGACAACGAAACTCAGGGCTGGTGTGGTTTGGGCTAACACATATAACAAATTTGATCCTACTTCTCCATTTGGAGGATACAAGGAAAGTGGTTATGGAAGAGAGGGAGGATTGCATGGATTAAACGCATATGTGAACATTGTTTAAGACGTTTAATCTCGTTTAAAAATCGTTTCAAGGTTGTGAAAAAAACATTTTATTTTGATGTATTCTACCTGAACAATTTATAAAATTAAACGAATTTTAGACCTTTAAATGTTCATCATGGCAACAATTAAAAGGTTTGAGGAATTAGATGTATGGAAATTGAGCAGAGAATTAAGCAAGAAAATAGGTGAGTTAATTGATAGTGGAGTTATTAAAAATAATTTTCGCTTGATAGGACAAGTTGAGGGTTCATCAGGTTCTGTAATGGATAATATTGCTGAAGGATTTGAAAGAGGAACAAGAAGGGAGTTCATTCAATTTCTTGGTTACTCAAAGGGTTCTTGTGGAGAATTAAGATCTCAGCTATACAGGATATACGATAGGAACTATATAAATAAAGTACAATTTGATGAATTATATTCCATTATTGTCAGAATAAGCATGATGTTGCAAAAACTGATTGGTTATCTACAGAAAACAAAAATACAAGGAGAACGAAAAAAAACTTGAAGTCTAAAAAACGACTTAAACGGTATTAAACGTTTTAAACGAAAAATATTATGTCAAAATCAGTTATAAAAAAATCAACCATCAACATCAACGGAAATGGTATTCCAAACCATGTTCCTGAAAAACGCATTGAAGTTTTAAAAACTTACAAACTGTACATTGGTGGACAATTTCCAAGAACGGAATCCGGCAGGTATTATGTTGCTACCAACGGCAAAGGCGAAAAGCTGGCGAATGTTTGTTTGGGTTCCAGGAAGGATTTCAGGGATTCCATCAGTGCAACCCGTGCTGCCTTTGGCGGATGGGCAGGAAGAGCAGCATTTAACCGTGGTCAGATATTGTATCGCATTGCAGAAATGCTCGAAGGCAGAAAAGCGCAGTTCATCGATGAACTGATGAAACAGGATTCAACAAGAGCACAGGCAGAAACGGAAGTAAATCTTGCTATTGACCGTCTGATCTATTACAGCGGATGGTGTGATAAATTCCAGCAATTGTTCAGTTCAGTGAACCCCGTAGCTTCATCACATTTCAATTTTTCTGTTCCCGAGCCAACAGGAGTAGTGGCCGCCATTGCCCCGCAGAATGATTCATTGCTTGGCCTGGTCTCAGTCATTGCCCCGATCATTGCAGGTGGAAATACCTGTACCGTACTGGCTTCTTATACAAAACCACTTTGTGCAGTTACATTCGCTGAAGTGCTGAACAGTTCTGATCTTCCGGGTGGAGTTGTAAATATACTTACAGGCAAGGTTTCAGAATTGGTTTCATTTTTTGCTGATCACATGGACGTGAATGCAACTGTTTACTGTGAGAATGATGCAGCAACAAAAACTATGATAAAAGAAAAATCTGCAGCAAATGTAAAACGTGTGGTATTGTATGACAAGGTAAAATGGTCATCAGAAGAAGGGCAATCACCTTATTATATTATGGATTTACAGGAAATAAAAACCACCTGGCACCCGGTGGAAAATATAGGTGGTGCGAAAGCGGGTTATTAAAAAGGTTTAAGGGTTTAACTCGTTTAAAGGTTTAAAACGTTGTAAACTTTCAATGAAGCGTGATGATTAAAACCTTTAAACCAATAAACTTTTAAACGACTTAAGCGATCATGAAAAAAAAAATACTCTTACCACTTATATCATTCCTCCTCTTTCAAAATGCGATAGGGCAAAAGGTAGGCATTGGTAACCCCAATCCACAGTATGAATTAGATGTAAATGGCAATTCTGCATCCAATAACCAGGTGTCAGTTATCCCGCTTTGGCAGGGAGGTTCGGCTTATGCTATGTTCAATACAAGCGGACAGGATCTCAGTAATTGCGAAGCAGCCATAGATCCACTACTTTACAGTGCTGATGGAAATATTGAAGTGAAACTGGTTATCAGGATTACTTCTTCCACAGCCGTTGTAAATAAATTTCAACTGAGGACTCACAATGGTATCACCCAAACATTCCCGATTGTTTTTTCTGATGCATGGACATCTGTAAATCCTCAATCGGGCATAATCATGACCAGTCCATGGAAATCCTGGTCTGCCGGTACAACCCCACAGGAAGTTCATCTTTTTGGATGGGTGGATATTGGAACAACAAATTTTAACAGTGCTTATTTAATGATCAGGCCCAAAAGATGATTTGTAAATTTTAACAAATCCATGTTAAAGTAAAGGCTGGACATATATATACAAATATCTTTAATCTCTATTCATATAGAAATCACTAATTTTATCTTCTTAATCATAAAAAAATAATAAACATGAAACGTTCAGGCATTTTAATTTTACTAGCAATTGTAGTTTTACTTGGTTTTTGGGGATGCAACGGATACAATGGTTTGGTGTCTTCCGACCAGGATGTAAAGAAAGTCTGGAGCAATGTTGAAACCAATTATCAACGCAGAACAGATCTTTACAGCAGCATCATTAAAACCATTGAAGGGTCTGCAAATTTCGAAAAATCAACTTTGCGTGAAGTGCTTGAAGCAAGATCAAAAGCTACTTCTATCCAGGTTGATATCAATGATCCTGCTTCATTAGAAGCATATCAAAAAGCCCAGGCTAATTTACAGGGTTCTTTCAGTAAATTATTGGCAGTAGTGGAGAATTATCCTGATTTGAAAACAACACAGGCTTTCCGGGATTTTCAAACACAGATCGAAGGAACAGAGAACCGGATAAACGTTGCCCGTCAGGATTACAATAAATCAATCGAAGGCTATAACCTGAAAGTAAAGCGTTTCCCGAAAAGTATTCTTGCAGGCATTTTCGGATTCAAAGAAAAGCCATTTTATAAAGCAGATGCCGGCAGTGAAAAAGTACCGGATATAAATTTTAATATTAAATAAAATCTCACCTCACCCCTCTCCAAAAGGAGAGGGGCTAAATACCTTGCCGGATGTTTTCTTTCTTTAAAAAAAAGGACCTTTTTACCATTGCTGAAAATGAACGGATCGTTGCTGCCATTCGCAATGCTGAAAAAAGAACCAGCGGGGAAGTAAGGGTTTTTATTGAACCTAAAAATCCACTGGTTGATCCGTTGGAAAGAGCGGCATTGATATTTGCAAAACTTGAAATGGATGAAACCGATCACCGCAATGCTGTTTTATTATACATAGCCACAAAGCACCGGGAACTGGCTCTATACGGCGATAAAGGTATCCATGAACAGGTAGGAACTGCTTTTTGGCAAAATGAAGTGAAAGCAATGTTGCAACATTTTAAAGAAGATCAATTGGCAGATGGTATTGTAAAATGCATTACTCATATCGGGGAAACCCTCCATGAAAAATTTCCTTACAATCCTGCAGAAGACAAAAATGAATTGCCGGATGAAATCATATTCGGTAAATAAAACAGGCAGCGGAGCATGAGTTATAATAAAAAAATATTCACTTTATTCTTCTTTATAGTATTTTCTGTTGCTGCAATTTGCCAGAACCTGCCTCAGAAACCTGT
>JAYSWW010000082.1:0-5532 GCA_043717805.1 Ferruginibacter sp. | reverse complement strand
GATGAAGTTGAACACTTCATTTCCGCATTCATTTTAATTTATTAAACATTGTTATTTACAGATTTAAAGATCATTGAGCCCATTTTAAATGCGCTCCAGAAAGAAGGTTATACCAAACCTACACCAATTCAGCAGGCGGCAATTCCACACATTTTAGCAGGTAAAGACCTGTTGGGTTGTGCTCAAACCGGCACCGGTAAAACAGCGGCTTTTGCCATACCCATGCTGCAGATATTATCCAAACCCCATGCTGCAGTTCCGGGCCACCGTCCGATCAGGGCTTTGATTCTAACTCCAACCAGGGAGCTGGCCATACAAATACAGGAAAGTTTCAATGCTTATGGAGCCGGGGTTCGGCTGAAAAACCTGGTGGTTTTTGGTGGCGTAAACCAAAATCCGCAAACACAGGCTTTGCAAAGAGGGGTCGATATCCTGGTTGCAACACCCGGTCGCTTACTCGACCTGATGAGCCAGGGTTATATTAATTTAAAAGACATTGAAATATTTGTGTTGGATGAGGCAGACCGCATGCTTGATATGGGATTTGTTCATGATGTAAAAAGGATCATAACAAAAATTCCGGCAAAACGTCAAACGCTGTTCTTTTCTGCTACCATGCCCAAGGAAATTCAGGGGCTTGCAAACGCTATTTTGACAAACCCGGTAAAAGTTGAAGTAACACCCGAGTCAACCACCGCAGAAACCATTGACCAGGCCATTTATTTTGTTGATAAGAATAACAAGAGATTGTTGCTGGCAGATATACTTAAAGACAAATCTATTGAAACAGCCCTTGTTTTTACCCGCACCAAACACGGAGCCGATAAAGTGGTGAAAGACCTTGTAAGGATCGGCATCAAAGCAGAAGCCATTCACGGAAATAAATCTCAAAACAACCGCCAACGGGCTTTGAGTAATTTCAAAGACAGGACCACAAGGGTATTGGTTGCTACTGATATTGCTGCACGCGGTATTGATGTGGATGAGTTGACACACGTTATCAATTATGAAATGCCCAATATTCCCGAAACTTATGTTCACCGGATCGGCAGAACCGGCCGGGCAGGCTTAAGTGGTATTGCGCTTTCTTTTTGCGAACTGGAAGAGCTGCCTTTTTTAAGGGATATTCAAAAACTTATTGGCAAGGAAATTCCTAAAGAGACCAATCATCCATATCACATGGATTTTTCTGGTTACAATATTAATAAGATAACTCCTGTAAATCCCCAGAAAAGACAACAAGGGGGCGGGAATGGCCACAACAGGCCAACACACCGCAAGTTTACCAAACAACGATATTAAAAGCAGAAAACTACAAGCTGTAAGTTATTAGCCGGGATAAATATCATTTCAGGTTTATGATATCCTGCTTACAACTTGCAGCTAACAGCAAATAGCTTTCTTTTTATCTTTGCAGACCTAAATTTTGAGTAATGTTCAATAAGCGTATTAAAATAAAAGAGCTCCTGCAGTCCGAAAAATCGGGTTATGAAGCAACCGTGATGGGATGGGTTCGTACCTTTCGCAACAACCAGTTCATAGCACTCAATGACGGAAGTACCAACAACAATCTTCAGGTGGTTGCGCCACTTGGCCTTTTTGATGATGCTATATTAAAAAGAATTACAACCGGAGCCTGTATTAAAGCTGTTGGAGAAATAATTCCTTCACTGGGCAAAGGACAAAAGGTTGAATTAAAGGCAACAACCATTGAAATACTGGGCGACAGTGATGCAGAAAAATTTCCTTTACAACCAAAGAAACACAGCCTGGAATTTTTGCGTGAGATCGCTCACTTGCGTTTCAGGACAAACACATTCAGTGCTATTTTCAGGGTAAGGCATTCGCTTGCTTTTGCTGTTCATAAATTTTTCAACGACCGTGGATTTGTTTATTTACACACACCGATCATTACTGCAAGCGATGCAGAAGGTGCCGGTGAAATGTTCAAGGTTACTACCCTGCCATTAGACGGGTCCGCTGTTGGTAAAGATGGTAACATCGATTTTAAAGACGATTTTTTTGGTCGCAGCACCAACCTTACCGTAAGTGGCCAGCTTGAAGGAGAATTAGCGGCTATGGCTTTCAGTGATATTTATACTTTTGGTCCGACTTTCCGTGCCGAGAACAGCAACACGGCCCGCCACCTGGCAGAGTTCTGGATGATTGAACCCGAAGTGGCCTTCAATGACCTGGAAGACAACATGAACCTGGCGGAAGATTTCATTAAATACATTATTCGTTATGCGATAGACAACAATAAAGATGACCTTGAATTTTTAGCACAAAGGCTGGAAGAAGAAGAAAAACAAAAACCGCAGCAGGAACGCAGTGAAATGGGCTTGTTGGATAAGTTGAATTTTGTTGTTGAAAACAATTTTGAAAGGCTTACATATACTGAAGCCATTGAGATCTTAAAAGAATCCAATCACAACAAGAAAAAGAAATTCCAATACCTGATCGAAGGCTGGGGCGTAGACCTGCAAAGCGAACATGAACGCTACCTGGTTGAAAAGCATTTTAAAAAACCGGTTATCCTTACAAACTATCCAAAAGAAATAAAGGCTTTTTACATGCGCCAGAATGATGACGGGAAAACGGTTGCCGCCATGGATATTCTTGCTCCGGGAATCGGAGAAATTGTTGGAGGCAGCCAACGCGAGGAAAGGCAGGACAAGTTGTTGGAAAGAATGAAAGAAATGCATATCCCGGCCGACGAACTGGACTGGTATCTTGATACACGCAGGTTTGGCGCCTGCCCGCACGCAGGGTTCGGGCTTGGGTTTGAAAGATTGGTATTGTTTGTAACAGGAATGACAAATATCAGGGATGTGATCCCTTTTCCAAGGTTTCCAAAAAGCGCTTCATTTTAAACAATCCATTTATATTTCCGTGATCACACTCACCTCTCCTTCGGAGAGGGGCCGGGGGTGAGGTCAACCGTGGTTTACTGCGGTTTTTTTTATTGCTATACTATTAGGATATTTATACTTCCCAACATAAACAATATGAGTAAAAGAAAATACCTCGATATTATTCTAAGCCCGCTTGAGCTTTTGCGTACCAAAAAAGTATTGCACGTAAACCCAACCATCGAGCCGGCAAGAAAAGAACCCGAAGAAATAAAGATCAATGTTTATGAATTTGATAAAGACAGGTTCGAATATTTTACCTTAAAAACCATTGAAGATTGTTTTCGGTTTCTGGAAACGAGCTACAACACCTGGATAAATATTGATGGCCTTAAAAAAACAGAAGTTGAAAAGATCTGCAATTATTTTGGTGTTCACCAACTTATAACTGAAGATATTTTAAGCGTTGGACAGCGCCCGAAAATGGATGATATAAACGGCCGTGTTTTTTGCCTGCTTTACATGTTGTATTTTAATGAAAAGGATTCTGCTGTAGAAACTGAACAGATCAGTATCATACTGGGCAAAAATTTCGTGATCAGTTTCCAGGAAGATGCCACCAAGGATGTTTTCAATGGGCTTCGGGATAAAATAAAGGTCAGTGGCAGCAAGGTTCGTCAAAGCGGCAGCGATTTTTTATTCTATTCTCTCATTGACCTCATTGTAGACCATTTTTATGTTGTAATGGAAAAACTGGGAGAAAAAATTGAAGGGCTTGAAGAAGATATTATGCGAAACCCGGGTAAAAGAAGCCTTGTTAAAATAAACATTCTCCGGAAAGAAATGATCGTTCTTAAAAGAAACATTGCCCCTGTAAGGGAAATTATCAATGGGATACTGAGGAGCGAAAATGAACTGATCGAAGAAAGGACTGAGAAGTATTTCAAAGATGTATACGATCATATCATACAGGCGAATGACCTTGCGGAAAACTACCGTGATATGATGATGAGCCTTCAGGACCTATATCTTAATACGGTAAACCTGAAACTGAATGAAGTAATGAAAGTAATGGCCATTGTTACCTGCCTGCTTGCGCCCGCAACCGTTATTGGTGGAATTTTTGGAATGAATTTCGAAAGCATTCCTTTGTTGCACAACCACTGGGGGTTTTTTATTTCTGTTGGTTTGATGCTTCTTATTCCCGTTTGGATGATTGTTGTTTTCAGGCGGCGGGGGTGGTTTTGAATATCAACAGAAAAAATGGAAATAATATTTCCTTTGTCCTGGGCGGCATCTTTATGGTAATTTTTCTTTTTTAAATACAGGAACCGTACTACATGGCTCTCCATACATAATGCTTTTGGCTACAGGTCTTAGCAGCTTTGTAATTTCAATATATGCTTCTTCGGGAACCGATACCTCGCCACAGCCTTTGATCACAACTCTTTTATCAATAAAGTCGCTTATGTTTATCTGCCTGATGCTTTTTAATAAAATATTTTTCTTCGCTGTTTCTTCATTGCCAAATACAATTTCTTTTACAACAGGTTGTAATACACTTGCGGCAAGCATATAAGCCCACATGGGTATTACCGCATCTGCAGAACAGGTAATGGCTGCAATTTTATCCCGGTAAACCGATGTATCAAGTGATTTCAACGCTTCCCTGAAATCCTTTTCCTTTAGTATCAGTCCCATGAACAGGAAATCCTTCATATCAAATACCTGTACTTCATCTTTTGAATAATGTGCCTCCAGGTCTAAAGTGACAATACCGCTCTCGGCAACTTTGTTTACAAATACTTCTGACATGCTGTAAAATTAAAACAAAAAGCCGGCTCATATTTAAGCCGGCTGTTAAAATAATTTGATTATAGTGATATCAATAAAATTTGCTGCGGTTGTCTTTAACAGATGCTTGTTTTTTCAGGGCTTCATACCAGTTATTGCTTTGGCTGTTTATAACCTCACTGCGTAAAGTGGTTACCTTGGAAGCTGCCTGTTGTGCCATAGCTTCCGGGCTATCGGCAGGTTTGCTTTGTATACTGTTGACTTTTATTACATAGACAGCGCTGGATCCGGCAATTGTTGGTGATGGCTTTGCCTGGAATTCTTTGTGGAAAGAAGCCCCTATTACTTTTGCCTCAAGGCCAATTCCGTTGATGATCTTACTTTCCATGGTGATGGAAGAATCTGCCCCGGCCTGTAATATTTGTTTATTATATGCAGCGGCGGCACTTTCCAGTGTTGGGTTTGCTCCTGTTTTTTTGATGATTATTTCTGCTTTTTTCCTGTTACGGATAATCGCTTCGCAACCGGAGCGGGCCATTGCAGTATCTTTTACTCCTTCCTGCAACACTTTATCCAAAACTGCAACCACAACCTGGTCACCAATATTAAATGATTCGCTTACCTCGTCTTTTTTGGCTGAAAAAGCCCACTTAACCAATGGGCGGGCGTCCTGTAAACCACCTACAGCATAATCATTTTCTTTTATTACAGTAGGCACTTCGGTCATGTGAATACCGGCCTTTGAAAGATATTTTACAAGTGCTGTTTTGTTTTTCTCAGCAGATGCTTTTGTTGCCTCAAGGTTGGCGCTGTTAATAGTTGCATCACTGGCATTTATTTCTTTTGCCAAATATGCAATTTTATATGCAGGTTTAAAATCTTTTTG
>JAYSWW010000081.1:0-2159 GCA_043717805.1 Ferruginibacter sp. | reverse complement strand
AATTCTGTTCGTCGCCAATCACATAAATGCTCTGATCAATGTTGTATTCTTCGTACTTCTGTTGTGCCAGCCCGATGTCCTGGGTTATATAAACGGATGTGCCGTCTTTTCTTTGAACGATCTTCCTGTCTAATGAGTCGTTTGTAAGGTCTATCCATACACTGCCATCGGCTTCTTTTTCAAATACGCCTTTTGACAAGCCTTCCTCAACAATTTTTTTTCCGAGCAGGTATGTATTGCTTTCGTAATAAACTTTGTCAAAGTCGCTTCCGATGTTCTTATACGTAACATCAAATCCTTCATAAACCCAACTGTTCATAGTCTTCCATAGTTCCATAACTTTTGGTTCACCAGCTTCCCAATCCTGGAGCATCTGCTGTGTTGCCAACATGATGGGAGCCTTCTTTTCTGCTTCAGTTGCCGGCATTCCATTTTCAGTAAGTTCTTTTACCTGGCGCTTGTATTCATCATTGAATTTCACATAGTATTCTCCTACAAAATGATCGCCCTTTGTTTGAGTTGATTGTGGGGTGGCACCATTTGCAAATAACTGCCATGCGATCATACTTTTACAAATATGAATACCACGGTCATTCACAATGCAGCTCTTAAATACCTCATAACCGCTTGCCTTTAAAATTTCTGCCACACTCCACCCCAGGAAATTGTTTCTGAGATGCCCCAGATGCAATGGTTTATTGGTATTGGGGGATGAATATTCAACCATTACTTTTTTGCCATTCATTGCATGTTTGCCGTAACAAATATCCTGGTGATTTTTTTGCAACAGCTCCAGCCAGTATTCATTTGATACCGAAAGATTCAAAAATCCTTTTATGATGTTGAAAGCGGTGAATAGGGTGGGATTGTTTTTGATGAGATGATCTCCCAGATGATTGCCAATTTCATCGGGAGATAATTTCAGGCTTTTGATCAATGAAAATAACACAACTGTATAATCACCTTCAAATTCTGGTTTTGTTTGGTTGACCTGGAAATCATTTTCATTAAAAGACCGTTCGTATAATACCCCGAGGCTTTCAATGGTTTTCTCCTGTAAGATGTGTAAAATTGACATATTAAGTTTTCGATGCAGGCAAATGTACTTATTTCAACATTAATAATGTGTTTTAGCCCGGTTCAGGTGTTACAGGATTGTGAAGAAACCGGTTGGTTTAATATAGCTTTTTGACTTTTAAAACGATTTTAAATGTTGAAAACTGTTTTCTTATTTAAATGGAAGATAGGCTTTACAGAAGGGGAATAATCATCAATTGATCAAAGTAACTTTAATGGCAGAAAGATTTACTTTCACCCAAAAACAAAGCGATGAAAAATTTAATGGTTTTAGTTTTTTTCACAATAACAGGGTTGTCATCATCTGCTCAAAATAATCAAAAACCCTGTACTGCCCCTGAAGCAACCCAGTTTGATTTCTGGGTTGGTAACTGGGATCTTTATTCTGCTGATACACTTGCCGGAACCAATCTGATCTACAAAGTAATGGATGGTTGTGCTGTACAGGAAAATTTTAACAGCCCGGGGCCTGCTTACAGCGGTAAAAGCTGGAGTATGTACAATCCGAAATTGAAAATATGGGAACAAACCTGGATTGATAACCAAGGCAACTTTATCTACCTGAAGGGTAAATTTGAAAATGATGTAATGACCTTAAGTACAGGTGCCATGAAAATGCCAAATGGGAAAGAAGAAGTTTATCACATGATTTATCACAATATAACGAAAGACAGTTTCGACTGGGACTGGGAGTCGAGTGCTGATGATGGAAAAACCTGGGTTACCGGCTGGCATTTGCATTATAAGCGGAAATAGACCACTTTAATAAGAAATTGAACTTTCATGATAAGAAACAATCAGTGAAACCAATTTGGAATGTTTACTGAAGCCCGGAGTATTTAAATCATCAATTATCATTTTTCACATTCTCTTTTAAACATTACCTTTGCGCACTTTTTAATAATTATGATAAGTGCAAATAATATAACACTGGCTTATGGCAAGCGGGTTTTGTTCGATGAAGTAAACATCAATTTTACCAAGGGAAACTGTTATGGTGTTATCGGGGCCAATGGAGCAGGTAAATCCACTTTTTTAAAGATCATCAGCGGAGAAATAGAACCAAATAAGGGAACCATTGA
>JAYSWW010000009.1:0-2446 GCA_043717805.1 Ferruginibacter sp. | reverse complement strand
GGCGTTGGCTGCAGCTCTTTTATTTTTTTTCTCTGTCTTTCAAAAAAAATAAATGTGCTGCCGTGTGTCGGCTCACAAAAACCATGACAAAAAAACTGCCTGCGCCACCGCATAAGGCTTTTGTGTGCTGGCTCTGTGTGTAAGCAAAAAGCCTTCGCCGTGCCTGTGGGTCGGGCTGCCTTACTTCATTGGATGATGATGCTGCAATTCATTTTGTAAATCATCAAGGT
Organism: Ferruginibacter sp.; assembly: GCA_043717805.1. Taxonomy (GTDB): domain Bacteria; phylum Bacteroidota; class Bacteroidia; order Chitinophagales; family Chitinophagaceae; genus Ferruginibacter. The sequence goes on along the minus strand of JAYSWW010000009.1, from coordinate 2,216 downwards.
TGTTTGTTTGGTAACGCTCTGTTGAACTTACATATCTATGGCCAGCCATGTATTGCACCTGTCGTAAATTATTTTGTTTCAACCATTCTGTTATCACACTGCTCCGGATTTGTTTTGCACTTATCACTTTTGCATTGAGTTGTTTGAGTTGATTAAACATGTATTGTATTCTGTTGTTGATGTTTCTTTCACTTACTTCTTTTTTTCTTGGCTCAATAAATAAATAACCTTCTTTAAACTTGTTGCTGCTGATGTACCGTTGCAGTTCTGTAACCTGGCTTGCATGAAGGTTTAATAATCTTTCATTGCTCCGCTTCGTTCCTTTGATAAAAACTTTTCCATCATTCAGTTTCATGTGTATTGCTTCCAGCTTCATCAACTCTCCAACTGTCAAGCCCTGGTAAACCATCAGCCCAAACATTATTTTCTTTGACGCATCAACATGCAGTTGCAAACAATATTGTTTATACAGTTCTTCCATTGCTTCCATCGGTAATAAATTTGTTGGCAGCTTCCGTATCATACCTTTTATAAAAACACCGGCTGCAGGGTTATCATTTCTTTTCTTCTCAACAATTAAAAAATTGCAGTAATGCCGTACAATGCCCAGTATCATTTGCACTGAGTGTTTTGTTACGCCTTTGTTTTTGCAATAACGCATGAACTCTATTAAATCTGTGTAGGTAAATGTTTCGGCTTTCAGTTCTTCGTCATTCAACCAGGTTAAATATTTTTGGATGTAAACATTGTAACTGTTTACAGTAACAGGGCTGTATTTTTTTTGCTGTAAGTATGCTGTAAATGTCATGGTATCAGTTTTTAATTTTCCATTTAAGATTAGGTGTTTCTTCATTCACTAAGTGAGTATAAATTTGTGTGCTGTCCATATTGCTATGCCCTAAAAACTGTTGTATCCTTTCTAATTTCATTCCGCTTTGTAAAAGATGTGTTGCAATGCTGTGCCTCAAAGTATGTGTGCCAACTCTCTTTTTTATTGCTGCTTTTTGTGCAAGCTGTTTTATCCGCAGGTAAATCATTTGCCTGCCGATTGGCTTGCCGTTGTGTGTATTCAAAAACAATGCTTCTGTTTTATTTCCCTGCAATATCTGGGGCCTGGCATAATCAATATAAAGTTTCAGTTCTTCAAAGTTTTTTTCTGCTATTGGTACAAACCTTTCTTTGTAATGCTTTCCTTTTCTTACATGCAATACTTTACTGCTTTGGTTGATGTCGTTGATTATTAAATTTGCTCCTTCATTCAACCGTAAACCACAACCATAATAAACTGCCATCATTGCTTTGTCTCTTATGCCTAAAATATTTTCCGGTATGGCTTCATAGATTTGTTTGATTTCTTCTTTGGTTAACCAGCTTGGTTTTTTTCTTGCATCTTCCATCCGGTAAAGAGTAAAGGCAACTTCACTTCGTTTTGTTTCCCGGATGTATTTGCTGAACAGTTTTAAACTTTGTATTTGTTTGTTGATGTGTCCGCTGCTGTAAATACCTTTTGCTTTTTTCAGTTCTATAAAGTTTGTTGCATCGGCTGCAGTCAGTTGCTCCAATGACAATTTTCCTGTTGCTTCCTGGTACTCAAAAAATTCTTTCAATGTCCTGGATAAACCCGGTATGCTGAACTCAGAATAATTTAAAATCTGTAACCACTCTGTAAAACTCTGGAGCAATAAAATGTACTGGCTGCTTTGCAACCGGATTGGTTTCTTTTTCATAAAAATAATTTTTGCTAATAGTCTTTTCTGATGTCGCAGTTGTCGTAGTTGTGTAAAGCCTTTACTGTACTGGCTTTTACTGCGACAGTAATATTAGTGTCGCTGTACTGTCGCTGTCGCAGTAACTTTTATAATTTATGCAGCTTGTCAATGATGGCCTGCAGGTGTGTATCTATTTCGCTTTTAAGCTGGCTGTATTCGTTTGCATCAATAACATTGTACTCAAAGCCTTTGCGGTGTTTAAAGCCGCTCACAGGCTTTATAAAGCCATATTGTTTTAACTCCCGGATGTATCGCTGTATTGTTCTTGGTTCTATTCTTAAAACCTTCCTGATTTGCTGCGGTGTAAAACTCTCCTGGTTGTTGTCGGTCATGTACTGTTTCAACTTTTCAAAAAAACTTCTTGTCGCTTTCGTCAGTTCATCGCTTTTACTAAACAAAACATCTTTCAGTAAATCAAAAGCTGCTTCTATATCATCAATGTTTGTT
>JAYSWW010000080.1:0-5550 GCA_043717805.1 Ferruginibacter sp. | reverse complement strand
ATCGCAACCTGCCCACGCAATAAAACTGTTTTTACTTTACCGGTAACTTCCCATCCTTCATAACCACTGTAATCAACATTCATGTGATGGGTTTTTGCAGAGAGTGTATGTTTTTCATTCGGATCAAAGATCAGGATATCTGCATCACTGCCAACTGCAATGGTTCCCTTGCGTGGGAACATGCCGAATATCTTTGCAGGGTTCGTACAGGCAACTTCCACATATTTATTCAAGCTGATCTTTCCTTTATTCACTCCTTCACTAAACAGTAATTCCATACGGTTCTCAATTGCGGGATGCCCATTTGGTATTTTTGAAAAATCATCTTTGCCCATGAGTTTCTGTTCCCACTTAAAAGGGCAATGATCTGTTGCCACAACATTTACCAAGCCCTGGTTGATGCCTGCCCACAAAGTTTCCTGGTCTTTTTTTTCTCTCAATGGTGGACTCATAACCCATTTGGCTCCTTCAAAATTCTTTTCATACAGGGATGCATCCAGGATCAGGTATTGTATACAAGTCTCAACAAAAACTTTCTGATTTCTTTTCGTTGCATTGCGTACTGCATTCAAAGCCCCTTCGCAGGTAAGATGTACAATATAACCCGGGCATCCGGTATAATTGGTCATATCTACAAAACGTTCACTTGCTTCTGCTTCTGTAACTTCAGGTTGAGATAAATAATGATAAAGCGGTGAAAGCTTGCCTTCTTCCTTGTGTTTTTGAATAAGGTAATCGATCATATCACCATTTGTTGCATGCACATTGATGAGGCCGCCGTGTTTTTTTACTTCTTCCATCAAGCCGATCATCTGGCGGTCATCGATCATCAAAGCGCCTTTATATGCCATAAACGTTTTGAAAGAAGTGATTCCCTCTTTTTCTATAAAATCTTTTATCTCTTTCCTGGTTTCGTCATTGAAATCTGTTACCGCCATGTGAAAGCTGTAATCCCCAACACAATTATCATCGGAACGTAATTGCCATTCTTCCAGTGCTGCCCGCAGTGAATTTCCCTGCTTTTGCAAAATAAAATCGATCACCATGGTTGTACCACCATACAAGGCAGCACGGGTGCCGGTTTCATAATTATCACTGGAAAAAGTTCCCATGAAAGGCATATCCAGGTGTACATGCGGATCAATTCCGCCCGGCATCACCAGTTTACCGGATGCATCAATTTCTTTGTCCGCTTTTATCATTAAATTTTTTCCAATGGCTGAAACTTTTTCACCCTCAATAAATATATCTGCAATATAATCGTCGGTTGCAGTGACGATTCTTCCGTTTTTAATTAAGATACTCATTGTATTTTATTTTTTTTAACCGCAGAGAATATGAGTTAATGGAGGTATCGCAGAGATTCTCTGCGTAAACTCAGCTTCTCTTGTTCTCAGCGGTTTATATTTCGCATTGCTAAAAAATAAATAACACCACTGACTGCAAAACCCACAAACCAAGCATAATGATACAACTCTGATATCCAACCGGGAAATGCGTTTATAGAAATTAACTTCACCTGCAATAAAAATCCCGGCACATTTGGCAGAATACCCAACAACAATGCAAAAACAGCTGCATAATTAATACCATTGTTAAAACTGTATTGCCCTTTATCACTGTACAGGTCATCCACATTCAACTGTTGCTTACGGATGAAATAATAATCTGCGATCAGGATGCCTCCAACCGGCCCGAGTAAACTTGAATAAGCGATCAGCCAGGTAAAAATATACCCGTTTGGATCGGCGATCAGTTTCCACGGACAAATTAAAATACCCAGGATACCCGTTATATACCCGCCTGTTCTAAAGTTAATTTTTTTAGGAGACAAATTAGCAAAATCATTTGCCGGGCTTACAATATTGGCAGCAATATTGGTGGCGAGGGTTGAAATCGCAACAGCGATCATGGCAATAGTTACCAGTATCTTGTTTTCAAATTTCCCTGCGAGCACCAAAGGATCCCAGATCGTTTCTCCATAAATAATTACAGTGGCAGATGTTACTACTACTCCGATAAATGAAAACAATGTCATGGATGGCGGAAGCCCGATGATCTGTCCATTGATCTGTGCTTTCTGGCTTTTTGCATAACGGGTAAAATCAGGAATATTCAACGACAGTGTTGCCCAAAATCCAACCATGCCCGTTAGTGCAGGAAAAAAATAATTAAAGAATCCTGCTGAGCTTGTGAATTTAGATGGTTGTTGCAGGATCGGTCCAAGGCCATGTCCTGCATTGATAGCCCAAAATAGTAAGGCCAGAGCGGCAATGGGAAGAAAGAATGCTTTGAAGACCAATAATTTCCTGATGCTTTCAACACCGAGGTAAACAACAAACATATTCAACAGCCAGAATAATAAAAAACAAATTGCCGGTCCGGTTTGCAGCCCCAATGAAGCAGGAAGAACCTGTGGCAGCTTCCCCAATGCCGGCCACCAGATGTTGAACATGAGGTAAATGGCATAGCCGCCGATCCAGGCTTGTATGCCAAACCATCCGCATGCAACGATTGCCCTGAGCATGGCTGGAATATTTGCACCCGTTGTTCCAAAACTTGCCCTTGCAAAAACAGGAAATGGAATGCCATATTTAGCACCCGCATGCCCGTTCAATATCATGGGTATCAACACAACCGTGTTTCCAATAAAGATGGTAAGAATGGATTGCCACCAGTTCATTCCACCTTCTATCAATGAACTTGCTAGCATATAAGTCGGGATACACAAACTCATGCTGATCCATAAAGCTGCATAGTTCCATGTACCCCATGTACGCTTGTTTTGCGCAATAGGAGCAAGGTCTTCGTTGTACAATGAAGATGCAGTTATGTTTGAGTTTTGGTCCATATAAATACAAAATTTGAAAATGTGCTGATTTGAAAATTTGAGGATGGAATACCACTTTTCTCATTTTCAAATCTTCAAATCTTCAAATTTTCAAATTAGTTAATTGCTTGTTTCCAGATCTGCTATTTTGATCGCCTCACTGATGATCGCCAATCCTTCATCGATCTGTTCTTTTGTAACACAAAGTGGTGGTGCAATAAAAATATAACTCCAGCGCACAAAAGTATACATACCCAATTCTTTTATTTTGGCTGCTACTTTATTCATCACTACCATTTCATCCGGTTTTGCATTGAATGGAGCCATGGGTTCTTTTGTATTCCTATTCTTCACGAGTTCAATACAACCCAATAACCCGGTTGTTCTGAAATTACCGATGGAAGGATGTTTTTGTTTCAGCTCTTCAACTTTCCCAGTTACATATTTTCCCATAGCGGCTGCATTTTCGATCAATCCATCGTCTTCATAAATTTTCAATGTTTCCAGTGCTGCTGCACAACTAACCGGGTGAGCGGAATAGGTAAGTCCCAAAGCAAGCATATTGTCATCATATTTAGCAGCTATTTTATCGGAAACCATTAGACAACCAAACGGCAGATAGCCACAGGTCAATCCCTTCGCCATACAAATCATATCGGGTATGATCCCATGATTTTCAAAACCAAACCATTTTCCTGTGCGTCCAAAGCCACTCATCACTTCATCCATGATCAACAGGATACCATGTTTATTACACAATTCCCTCACTGCTTTTAAATACCCAACGGGATATTGCAAACAGCCGGATGAGCCTGATTCACCTTCCAGCAAAATGGCGGCAATATTTCCCGGCCCCTCATAAGCGATCATACGTTCCAGTTGAGCAACAGATTCTTTCAACAGGTTTTCTTCGCCATATTCCCAGCGGTATAAGTAAGGAAGATCAAAATGAACAAAATTGGGTGCCTGTTGTGCATCTGCAGGAATTCTTCGTGGATCACCACTTGCAGAAATGGCACCGATAGAAGCGCCGTGATAAGATTGATAACGGCTGAGTATTTTATGCCTGCCTGTATAAAGCCTGGCCAACTTAATTGCATTTTCAATTGAAGTAGCGCCGCATAAAGTAAAGAATGCTTTGTTCAGATCACCCGGGCATATTTCTGCCAGTTTTTTTCCCAATTCACCACGCACTTTGGTAACACAACTTGGTGTAACATAACTTACTTCCCGCATTTGCTTTACAACAGCATCGGTTATACGCTGATCACCATGGCCAATATTTACATTCATCAACCCCGAAGAGAAATCAATGATCTTATTGTCATCATAATCATACAGGTAAACACCTTCAGCATATTTAACTGCAATCGGTGAAATACCTTTTTGTTTGCTCCAGCTGAATAAAGTGTAGTCGAGATTGTTTTGAATGATCCCGGTTGATTCAGAAATTGATTTTGTTTGTGACATGTTTTTATTTTTTATTATTTATTTCACGCAAAGAAGCAAAGTTTGCAAAGGCGCAAAGAGCCTTAGCGAACATTGCGTTTCTTAGCGCCTTTGCGTGGAATCAACTCATCCAGTTCACCCCCGCTTCAGCATTCCACTTGGTGGTGCTCTTTTTCAATTTGGTCCAGAATTCAATGGAGCTTTTTCCGGTAATGTCCCCTACACCAAATTTACTTTCGTTCCATCCGCCGAAAGAAAATGGTTCACGGGGAACCGGAACACCAACGTTAACGCCGATCATACCTGCACTGGCACGCTCAATGATATAACGGGCCATGGCACCGTTTTGTGTAAACACACTGGCTGCATTGCCATAAGGATTTGCATTTTCAATGGCCAATGCCTCGTCAACAGTATTGGTACGCATGATGGAGATCACCGGACCAAAGATCTCTTCAGTAGCAACAGACATGGTTGGCTTTACAAAATCGATAACAGTTGGTCCGACATAAGTACCGTTTTCTTTTCCATTCACTTTTGTATTGCGGCCATCTACCAGAATTTTGGCGCCATCCCTTTCAGCTTCACCAATATATCTTTCAATTTTTTCCTTGCTTTCTTTGCTGATAACTGCTCCTAAATTTTCTCCGGGAATGATCTTTCTTGCCTCTTCACAAATTTTATCAATTATCGCATCAACATTACCGACACCGATCATGGCACTTGCAGCCATGCATCGCTGGCCAGCGCAACCACTCATGGAAGCTGCAACATTCTGAGCAGTCATACCCGGAATGGCATCCGGCAGAACCATCAGGTGATTTTTGGCGCCACCCAATGCCAGGCATCTTTTATAATGTGATGTTGCACGCTGGTAAACAATTTTGGCAACTTTTGTTGAACCAACAAATGAAACTGCTTCAATGCCGGGGTGATCACAAATGGCTTCTACTATTTCAACATCACCGTGTACAATATTAAATACACCATCTGGCAGACCTGCTTCTTTTAATAATTCTGCTAATCGCCCGCAACTCAACGGAACTTTTTCAGATGGTTTCATGATCATGCAGTTGCCCAATGCTATCGCATTGGGTAATGTCCAGTTAGGAACCATGCTTGGAAAATTAAAAGGAACAATGGACGCCACCACACCAAGAGGTACGTGCTCGGTCCTGCATTCAACACCCCTGCTTACTTCCAACACTTCACCGGTAACTAATTGTGGTAAAGAAGTGGCGAATTCTGTAAGCTCTATAGATTTTTCTATT
>JAYSWW010000079.1:0-2173 GCA_043717805.1 Ferruginibacter sp. | reverse complement strand
TCCTTTTGTAAGCTGGGTAATTTGCACATTCCCGGGATTGGGTATTTTGAACATCAATTTATCAATAAATTCCTGCCTTTTTCTTTTCGCTATCATTAAATCACTTTGTGCATATTTATCATCCTGAGTAAGAATGATCACTTTGAAATCTTTATCCTGAAGCTTATCATTTAGCCATCCTGCTATTTCACAGGAAACCATGTATTGATCCTGCAGGTAAACAATTCGTTTTGCATTCACAATCGCCTTGTGAAGGTTATCTCTAATTGAACGGTCCTTTATTTTCCCCTTCCAATCATTGTATGTATGAAATACCTTGACAAATGACCCTCCGCTTCCGGGTTGTAATTCCATAGGTTCATGAAAGAAATTTATGCCGGTGTTATTTTTTTTATAGGCTATCCCTTTGATGTCCATAAAATCAATATTGGACATCCATCTTTTACTAAACTCTTTGTGTAGCTGCCATGCTCCATGCCCTTCAAGTTTACAATGCACATCATGCAGGTCATTAAACCTGTCTTTATTGATGTCCATGCCACCACAAAATCCCGTTAAACTATCACCCGTTTTTATTACCATCAGTTTTTCATGATGGCTGCCTTCATTAGACAGATTTGAAACGGCTTCAATTTTTCTCCATTTAGAAAAGTTTTTTAAAGCCAGGTTATAAGGAAACGGTATAGAATTAACATATGCTCTTAACTTAATGATTGTATCATCCAGGTTATTTGAACCTACTGTTGCGGTATCTTTGAACATTCGTGCATTTTTCAATGCATTTATTTTTACATAGGCGTCGTTTATCGAATCTATATAAAAAAGATTGGGCCAGATCAAAACCCTTATTTCAACTCCTCGTGAATCTGCGCTGCGCAATAAGGCATACATGGTGGTGGTATCATCGCCTTTAAGCAATTCAAAATTCACATCGATCATCCATCCGAGAATGTAAATAAAGTCGCCTTGTTTAGTTGATTTAATAGTATCAGAAATTACCTGGAATGCCTGGTAGCCATCCATCAATGGCGTTGCTTTGCAAAGTGTTGCTCCTTCAATAATACTACCCCAGTCGGTTGTAAGGGAATTTGCCGGCGAATCTGATAGAACGATGCCTGGATTAATATTAATTGCTTTAAAAGTATTTGGGCCTAATATTCCATCAACTGCCAATCCTTTCAGTGCCTGGAAATCAGCAATTGCATAAGCAAAATACTCATCACTTAACGGTAATGGTATATTAACAACCTTATAACCTGCTAAGGCTTTATAAATATCAGCTTTCTTACTCTTCCATGTTTTTCTTTCATAGTATTTATTATCAGAAATGGCTTTTGTTATATTGATGCTATGACCGTTGCTTAAATTATGAAAGCCTAATTTTTTCTGAAAATAGGTCCAATTGTTAATTCCGAATACTCCTTTGTAGCTGGTATTGAATCCATTTTTTTCCTGCCAGTTCGCAAATGCAATGGTAAAAGCCCGCATAAAAACATCGAAGTCATTTTTAATATCTGGGAATGTAGCAGGATCTGTATTGAGAAATGGAAGCATCAAAGGGCCATAGGGCCTCCAGCCATAATCATCGATATATTTTTTATTCCATGATATTGCTCTTGCAAGATCTGTACCTGATATTTCAGACTCTGGTAACAACTCATAACCCAATTCATCATTAAAGTCTCCCGACTCCTCATTCACTGCGTTATTTACAAAAGGTCCGATTGATTCAAATTCTTCAGTATTGAGGATACCATTATTTAATTCATCAGTCGATGTTTCAATAAAAGATGTGAATGGAGAGTTCATAAATAATATTTTTTATATTGAGATCTGTTCCCGGGTAAAACAGGTAGCAGAAAAAGAAAAAATGGTATGCTACAAACCATTCTTTAATAATAAAGAGGCCGGCAACATACCATTGTATTTATCAGTTCATCACCGGAACCTTCACTCCATTTGATGGAAGTGTGATCTTCCCATTGAAGTTCGCTTCTGGATTTTTGATCCTGTGGCCGGTCGCTTTTTCCCAGTTGTTGATGATCGCCAGCAGGTCATTCAATGCCATCCTGTTTGGATTGTTGACCGGCAGGTTGTTGACCTGGCTCCTGATGATGGTTGTAACGGTAATTTCATTGTTATAATCCCCCAGTTCGATCCTTCTTAACAACGT
>JAYSWW010000078.1:0-14337 GCA_043717805.1 Ferruginibacter sp. | reverse complement strand
GGATGAAATTGATTCTAAAATAGAATCTTTAAGGCCTTATGCAAAAATTATAGTAGTTTGTCGCAGCGGAAGCAGGGCAGGAATTGCAAAGGGAATGTTGGAAAAAGCCGGCATAAAGAATGTCGAAAACGCGGGAGCCTGGCAAAATATCGCCTGCAAATAATTTACTTTGTATAAACAACGAAAATGGAAAGTTTAAAAATATTGATCCCAACTGATTTTTCAGTTCAGGCAGAATTTGCATACCTGATGGTGAAAAAACTGGCAGAAAAAACAAACACCGACATCCACTTTTTACATGTTCTAAGCGTACCAGACACAGTTACGATGGATGCGAAAGGTAACATTCAAACCTGCGGAGAGATTGATGTGAAATTTGTAATACAACAAAAAGAAATTGCTGAAAGAAAACTGGCTGATCTTAAAACCTTGTATGGCGATCAAATTCAAACCCATTTGCTGTTGGGAAAAGTGACCGATTCAATTTTGAATTTTTCTGAATTGAATCATTTTGATATGATAGTTATGGGTACAAAAGGCGCCTGGGGTATTAAAGAAAAACTGTCGGCTTCTGAAACTCAAATAATTGCACGTAAATCAAAAATACCATTGCTTTCATTGATGTGCGACCGTTCTGACCTGGTTATTAAGAACATTTTACTTGTTCATGATTTTAATAACACGGTAGCTGAAGATCTGAAGCTGATGCAAAAACTGATCAGGTTATTTGATGCCAAACTACATTTACTCCAGATGACCTCAGGTAATGTTGCAGATGAAAAAGCCTCTGTTGAAGCCCATATGAATAAATTTGCATTATTGAACGGCATCAATAACTATGAATGCCATTTGTTGAACGATAAAGATGTAGAAAATGCTGTTATTCATTTCAATCAAATGATCAATATGGACATCATTTGTATTGGTACACATGGGAAAGGCGGATTGTTTCACCAGAGCGCAACTGAAAAACTCATCAATCATTTATTCAAACCCATTGTTTCATTTCAGTTGAACAATTAATTTATAAAAAATCATGAAAGATTTGATAACACAAACATGGTCGTGGTGGTTTTCCGGCACTTTGATAGCAGCCATCATGTTTTTTCTTTTGTACTTCGGCCAGTCATTCGGGTTTTCATCCAATTTGAGAACAATTTGTGCGGCGGCAGGATTGGGAAAAAAAGCAAAACTTTTTGATTTTAACTGGAAAACACAATCATGGAATCTTGTTTTTTTAGTGGGGGCGGTCATTGGTGGTTTTATTGCAAAACATTTTTTATCAACAGATGCGCCGGTTGATATTTCTGCATCAACGATCCGTGATCTGTCACAACTCGGTTTTACAGCCCCTTCGTCTTTGCAACCGGTTGAACTTTTTAGTTTAAAAGCATTGTTCACGCTGAAGGGGTTTTTTATGCTTGCATTTGGAGGGCTGATGGTAGGTTTTGGTTCACGGTATGCCGGAGGTTGTACTTCCGGCCATGCCATAAGTGGTTTATCAGACCTTCAATTACCATCACTGATATCGGTGATCGGATTTTTTATCGGTGGATTGGTAATGACATTTTTAATTTTTCCTTTAATTTTTTGATCAAATGAAATTTGTAAAATTTCTTTTACTTGGAATTGTTTTTGGAATTGTAATGGCTAAATCTGAAGCCATTTCCTGGTTCAGGATACAGGAAATGTTCCGTTTCCAGGCTTTTCATATGTATGGTATCATCGGTACAGCGGTAACCCTGGGTATTTTAGGGGTGGCACTGATTAAGAAATTCGGGATAAGGGATTTTCATGGCAACCCAATCGTATTTTATCCCAAAGAAAAATCTTTGATCCGTTATATTTTAGGTGGAACTATATTTGGATTGGGCTGGGCATTGAGCGGGGCTTGTCCGGGGCCAATGCTGGTAAATATCGGGTACGGCTTTTTATCAATGATCGTAGTTTTTTTATTTGCACTCGTTGGAACTTTTCTATATGGTTATTTCAGAGATAAATTACCACATTAAAAATAAATAGTTTCCTGTTATGCAAAATGAACAAGCTGAAAATAAAATATCACAGGGCCTGGTTTCTGTTATCAATAAACTTCTGATTGTAATAGTGGTATTGGTGATTGGGTTGGTATCGGTTCCGTTTATTTTGTATTACAACAATCTACCGGATAAGCCGGCAGAAAAAAAGCAAGAAGTTGTAACAGCAAATGAAATAGTAAAAAAAGAAGTTACTGAATGGTGGAAGGCCGCTGATATAAATAACATATCAGATCCCGGGCTCAAAGAACAGGTGAATTATGGAAAAGATCTGATTGCACACACATCTAAATATCTTGGTCCCAATGGCTCTGTATTAAAGATAAGCAATGGCATGAATTGTCAGAATTGCCACTTACAGGCAGGCACAGCTGTTTTCGGAAATAACTATGGCTCGGTTGCATCTCTGTATCCGAAGTTCAGGGCAAGAAGCGGTACTATTGAAAATATTTATAAAAGAGTAAATGATTGTTTTGAACGGAGCCTGAATGGAAAGGCATTGGATACAGCAGGCAAAGAAATGCAGGCGATCTGTTCTTATATTAATTTCATCGGATCAAATGTTGAAAAAGGTAAAAAAGCCCTGGGTTCCGGCTTCAAAGACCTTTCATACCTGGATCGTGCAGCCGATGCAGAAAATGGAAAAATAGTTTATGCCACAAAATGCCAAAGTTGTCACCAGGCTAATGGAGAAGGTGTTTTTAATGCTGATAAAACCGAATACAAATATCCCTCTTTATGGGGCCCGCATAGTTTCAATGATGGAGCAGGGTTATACCGTATAAGCAGCTTTGCAAGATATATAAAGTACAATATGCCCTTCGGTGTAACACATGAAAATCCGCAATTAACCGATGAAGAAGCCTGGGATGCAGCTGCATTTGTGATCACACAAGGCAGGCCACATATCAGCACACCCAAGGACTGGCAGGATAAATCTATAAAACCGGTAGACCACCCCTTTGGTCCTTATACAGATCATTTCTCTGAAAGACAACACAAGTACGGGCCTTTTAAACCCATTGTTGATGAACAAAAGAAAAGGGAACAATCCACCAAAATAAAATAAACAACTGTACTCACGATTATGATAAGAACAACGATACTGCTGTTAACTATGTTTTTTTTTAGAAATGTATTAATAGCCCAACACCAGGAATTATCGGAAAAGCCTGAAATGTACAAGAACAAGCAGGTTCAAACAATTGATACCACTTCATTATTATATGCTTTTAAAAAGGGGCGTATCAACGGGCATTTCAGGTATTTTTTTATGAGTACCCAAAATAAAAAAGGGCTTACTGATTATTATGCCCATTCAGCAGGTGCTGGTATTCGATACGAAACGGCCAGGTTTCATGGGTTTCAGTTTGCATTGAGCGGATTCTATATTTTCAATATTGCTTCATCCGATCTTGCAAAAGCAGATTCTGTCACAGGTCAGTTTAACCGTTATGAAATTGCACTTTTTGATGTAGAAAACCCGGCTAATAAAAAAGACATGGACCGGTTAGAAGAATTTTATTTAAAATATAATTATAAAAGTTCGTCTGTTATTATAGGCCGCCAGTTAATTAATACGCCATTTATAAATTTACAGGATGGAAGGATGCGTGCAACGGGAGTAGAAGGCCTGTGGATTGAATTCAATCAAATAAAAAAAACTAAAATTGAAGCTGGCTGGATCTATGCGGTTTCGCCAAGAGGTACAACCAAATGGTACAATGCCGGTGAATCCATCGGTAAATATCCTTCAGGTGTAAATGTGGATGGTACAAAATCACAATACAGAAATAATATCAACAGCAAAGGCATTGCCATTTTGGGAATTACAAGATCGGTAAACAAAAATTTTACATTTCAGGTTTGGAATGTTTTTACGGAAAATGTTTTTAATACTGTTATGTTACAAACAGATGCCCGGTTCCCCTTAAAAAACAACCAATCTGTTTTTGCATCCGCACAAATTATCAGACAGGATGCTGTGCATGACGGGGGTAATATTGATGCGGCTAAAACCTTTTTTGAAAAAAAAGGAAAAGCAATCAGCTTTGGCGCAAAAGCCGGCTGGAAAACCCCGCATTGGGAAACCAGCATCAACTACAACCGGATAACAAGCCACGGCCGTTACCTGATGCCACGTGAATGGGGCAGGGACCCGTTCTTTACTTTTTTACCCCGGGAACGCAACGAAGGATTTGGAGATATGCATGCTGTTATGGCAAAAATCAATTACAATATTCCATTGGCAAGGACCAAAATATCTCTGGCCACCGGGTATTATAGTTTACCGGATGTAAACAACCATCGTTTAAATAAGTATGCTGTACCTTCATATTCACAGTTTAATGCCGATGTGCGTTACTCATTTGGTGGATTGTTTAACGGCCTGGATGCGCAGTTATTGGTTGTTGGAAAACTGAAAAACGGGAAAACATACCAGGATAAAAAATTTGAATTTAATAAGGTTAATATGATTCAATTTAATTTTGTTTTAAACTATCATTTTTAAGAACATGATGAACATAGAAAACCTTCAACATATTTTTGAACCAAAATTACTACTGGAAATTCAGCAATTTGGAAACTGGCAGCAATTCAATGAAGGTGACCTGATCATGGATTACGGGAAATACATCCGCATGATGCCCATCATATTAAAAGGAACAGTAAAAGTTTTCAGGTTGGATGAAAATGGAAATGAAATACTGCTTTATTATTTATCCAGCAGCGAAAGCTGTTCAATGGCTTACAGTTGTTGTATCGAAGCCAAGAAAAGTGAAGTAAAGGCAATTGCCGAAGACTATGTGGAAATAATTGCCATCCCGCATATAAAGCTTGATGAATGGCTTTGTAAGTATCCGAGTTGGAAAAATTATATCATGCGCAGCTTCAATGAACGCTTTATTGAATTATTAAAATCCATTGAAAGCATTGCGTTTCACAAATTAGATGAAAGGCTGATCGCTTATTTAAAAGAAAAACAACGGCTCACCGGCTCCAGTGTTATAAAAGCGTCTCATTATCTTATTGCAGATGAATTGGCCACATCAAGGGTTGTAATTTCCAGGCTGCTGAAGCAACTTGAAAACAGCAAGAAAATCATTTTATACCGGAATGAAATAAAACTAATGCCTGCTTTTTCTTAACCCGCAAGATTGATCCGGGATATTGATTGTACAAAGAATGGTTATTCATTTAAGAGCATTTTTTAAAATCCCTGATTATTAAAAGAGTCGCTGCATTGAATATAAAAGTATTTTACAAACAATTTTCGCTATACATTCGGAAATCAATTTATATTGTTGTAAATTATATTTGTTAAAAAAGACGAAAGCCTGTTTATTATTGTTATTCTATGCAAACAAGAACAAATAATACATCTACAGCCGGTAATTTCTCAGCAGATATCACAGACAGGTCAATTGTCTCAGTAAAGCGATCTGCTTTACTGGGTATTGTAGCTTTTTTCATACTGGGTTTCTTAGTTGGTGTTATCATTTATGAAAGAACCAGGAATTTTAAACAAAATAAAAAAGAAGAAATTTTACGAGTTGCGGATAATGCCAGGTTGAGACTTCAGGAGTCATTGGCATTCAGCTTAAATGCAACTAAAACCCTGGCATTTTTCGTTCAAAAAGACGGGCAGGTAAAAAATTTCGATTCAATTGCAACATTGATCTTAGGTGCAAGCAATGATATTGATGCCATTCAACTGCTGCCTGCTGGTGTTATTAAATATATATATCCTTTAAAAGGCAACGAAAAAGCCATAGGTCTTGACATTTTAAATGATCCCGCCAGGAAAAAAGGAGCATTGAATGCTATTAAAAATAAAAAATTGTTTTTGGCAGGTCCGCTCGAATTGGTACAGGGAGGACAGGCTGTTGTTGGCAGGTTCCCGGTTTATAGAAATGATAAGTTCTGGGGATTTACGGCAGTGGTAATAAAAATAGCCACCTTATTAAATGCCGCAGGTATTGATAGTTCCGGCAATCCGGATTACAAATTTCAACTTTCAAAATATAACCCCGATACAAAAAAAGAAGAATATTATTTGCCAAAACAAAAATACAACTCCTACGCACAAACCATTTCATTGAATATTCCGGATGGTGATTGGAAACTTTCAGTTATACCGGTTAAAAAATACAGCGGATTTGGGGATGTATTGTTGATTTCATTGCTGGGTTTATTGATTTCTGTTCAGGGGGGCATTTTTGTTTATAATATATCCAGAAAGCCAAAAAAACTGGATGACCTGGTTAAAACACGTACCAGGCAATTGAATGAAAGAGAGTTGAAATACAGGTCATTGATCGAGCAGGCATCCGATGGCATCATCATCACAGATCTAACAGGCAATATTAAAGAAGTTAACCAAAGTATTGCACGAATGGGTGATTATGAAAGTGAATATATGTTGGGCAAGCATGTAAATGAATTCATTCCTTTTGAAGATATAGAAGCCAACCCGTTCCAGTTTGATAAGCTGTTGGATGGCAGCAGCCTTTTGGTTGAAAGAAGGTTTTTAAAAAAGGACGGGACTTTCATTTTTGTAGAAGTAATTTCAAAAATGACCCTGTCAAAAACACTCATAGGTTTTGTGAGGGATATTACAGAACGCAAGAAAAGCGAAGAAGTATTGCAATATCAGTCAAGGCTGCTGGATGCTGTTTCAGATGCGATCACGTCGTTGGATATGAACCGGTGCATCGTAAGTTGGAATAAAACATGCGAAGAACTATATGGGTTCACCAAGGATGAAGTAATTGGTAAAAGAATTCCGGAATTAGTAACATTCAATTACCAAAATACAACAAATGAAAAAGTATTTAATGAAGTTTTTGTAAAGGGCCAATGGAAAGGTGAATTTAATTTTATTCACCCCAAATCAAATAAGAGGATTCATTTACTGAGTAGTATTAATCTGTTGAAGGCTAAAGAAGGCAATATCAACGGCTTTATCATTTCCAGCAAGGATATTACGGACATGGTAAATATAAAAGAACAGATATTGAAGGAAATAAAGCTATCTGATTCAATTATCAACAGCCTTCCCGGAATATTTTATTTATGTAACAAGCAGGGGAAATTCGTACGGTGGAACAGTAACTTTGAAACGGTAACAGGGTATACAAAGGAAGAAATCAGCAGCCTGCACCCCTTTGAACTTTTTGATGAACCAGACAAAACATTGTTACTGGAAAAAATCGAAAATGTATTTGAGAAGGGAGAAGATTCAATGGAAGCAAATTTTCTACTGAAAAATAAACAAACCCTTCTTTATTATTTTACCGGCCAGTCAATAGAATATGAAGGTGAAACATGCCTGATGGGCGTTGGAATTGATATTTCTGAAAGAGAAAAAGCGGCTCAGATCATTAAGGAAAGCGAAGAGAAATACCGTACACTTGTTGACCAGGCCAGTGATGGAATTTTTATTGCAGACCAATCCGGTAAATTTATTGTCATCAATTCCTGTGGTATTAAAATGTCGCAATTCTCAGAAGAAGAATTAAAAAAAATGACCATTTACGACCTTGTACATCCCGAAGATATAATAAAAGAGCCTTTTCATTTTGCTGATATGGCAGCAGGTAAAATTGGAAGGGCTGAACGTAGAATGATAAGAAAAGACGGAACAATGTTAGATGTAGAAGTTACAGCCAAATTCATATCCGGTAACCGCTTTCTCGCATTCGTACGGGATATTACCGAGTTTAAAAAAACCAAACAGGAATTGGAAAAAGAGTACAGGGATAATAAGGCAATGATCAACAGTACCAATGACCTTTTGTGGTGTGTAAACAACGATTTTGATCTCATTGTAGGTAATGTGGCTTTTATTAAATACATATATGAAAAATTAGGATTGTTGCTAAAGCCGGGAGACAAGGTCTTAAGACCAGACCTCTTCGCTGAGGAATATATTCAATTTTGGAAAAAATTATATAAAAAAGCGTTAGACGGGGAAGTATTCTTTAAAGAAATTCATGGTGTTGAAACGCTAAAATTTAGCGTGTTTGAAGTAAGCATGCATCCGATCATCAATGGTGATAAAATATTGGGCGTTGCCTGCTTTGCCAGGGACATTTCTGAGAGCAAAAAATCAGCAAAAGATCTGCAGGAAAGTGAAAGCAGGTATCGCGGACTTTTAAACAATCTTGATGCAGGGATAGTGGTTCATGCTCCTGATACATCCATAGTTAAAAGCAACCCCAAGGCATCAGAATTACTTGGATTGAGTGAATCTCAAATGAAAGGCAAAATGGCCATTGATCCTGATTGGAAATTTGTTTACGAAAACAATGAACCATTGCCTTTGGAATCATACCCGGTCAACTATATTGCTACCCAGAAAAAGGGATTTAAAAATGTCATTTTTGGCGTTAACCGGCCTGTTACAAATGATATGGTGTGGCTTGTAGTAAATGGCTTTCCGGTTTTTGACAGCAATGATGAGTTGGTGGAAATAGTAATAAGTTTCATTGATATTACAGAACGAAAAAAAGCAGAACAACTGTTAAAGGAAAATGAAGAAAGGCTTCGCTTGTCTTTGAAAGCCGCCAACCAGGGCTTGTATGACCTGAATATACAAACAGGAAATGCGATCGTTAATGAACAATATGCATCCATGCTGGGATATGATCCAAAAACTTTTGTGGAAACGAATCAATTTTGGTTTGAACGTTTACACCCCGATGACCTGGAAGCAACTTCTAAAATTTACCAGGATTATATCAATGGATTAACAAATGAATATAAGGTCGAATTCCGGCAAAAAACAAAAGATAATAACTGGAAATGGATCCTTTCACTTGGTAAGATCGTTGAGAAAGATAAGGAGGGCAAGCCTCTCCGGATGCTTGGTACACATACAGATGTTACCGAACGTAAAAAAGCAGAAGAAGAGATCAAAGCCAACAGTGAATTATTGAGGGAGCTGTATAGTTATTCGCAAAATATCAGGGAAGAGGAAAGAACGCATATTGCCCGTGAAATACACGATGAACTTGGCCAACAACTTACCGGCCTCAAAATGGACCTGTTCTGGATAAACAGGAGGTTAAAAAATACAGATGAGATCATAAAAAATAAATTAAACGAAACCCTTGGGCTAATAGATATAACGATACAAACCGTTAGAAAAATTGCAACAGAACTCAGGCCCAGTATTTTGGATGACCTTGGATTGGTAGCGGCACTTGAATGGCAGGGAGAGGAATTTGAAAAGAGAGCTGGTATCAATGTAAAATTTTTAAACAACCTGGATGAAACAATTCTGCAACCTGTGATTGTTACCGCATTGTTCAGGATATACCAGGAACTGCTTACAAATGTTGCCAGGCATTCAGGTGCAACAAAAGTAAATACCTCCATTTACATTGATAATAACATACTTTATCTGAGTGTAGAGGATAATGGCATAGGTTTTAATTCTGAAGGCGTCATCGGTAAAAAAACACTAGGATTACGAGGTATCAAAGAGCGTACAAACCTGATCGGCGGAACATATGAAATTAAAACAAGGCCGGGACAGGGTACTTTTGTATTAATTTTTGTTCCTTTGTAAACATTCTACAATGAACCCTAAAAACTAAATACATGTTGCGTATATTAATTGCAGATGATCACATGGTGGTTAGAAAAGGATTGAGGCAGATATTAATGGAGGAATTCCCGGCAGCCTTTATTGAAGATGTACCGGATGCAGAAGAGATGATCAAGAAAATTATGAATGCAACATGGGATGTTGTGGTGAGCGATATGTCTATGCCCGGCAGAAGCGGGCTTGATGCACTTCAACAGATCAAACAGATACACCCCGATTTACCAGTACTCATATTAAGCATTCATCCGGAAGAACATTATGCGTTAAGGGTTTTAAAAGCCGGTGCTTCCGGTTATCTCAGCAAAGGATCTGCACCCGATGAACTTGTAAAAGCAGTCAGAACTGTACTATTGGGAAAAAAATACATCTCTGCTTCTGTTGCAGAGAAACTGGCTTCAAATTTCTCAGCAGACACTGCTAAACTCTCACATGAACTTCTTTCCGACAGAGAATTCGATGTGATGAAATTACTGGCTGCAGGCAAATCGGTTTCTGAGATTGCAGATATTCTTTCCCTGAGCGTAACTACGATCAGTACTTACCGGGCCAGGATCATGACTAAGATGAACCTTAGAACCAATTCCGATCTTACCAAATATGCTTTGGAAAGCAAGCTTCTTTAATTTAAAAATTCAAACAAGTAGTATACATACTACATTATAACTCATATGAGTTCTACAATGTGTATTTCATACATATAATAACTTGCAATCCATCAACATTCATACGATGGAAAATCTTTCTAAAGCAACATTGCTGATTGTTGATGATTCATCACTAATTATTGAAAGGTTGATTGATGTATTGAAAGATCATGAGACCGTAAAAAATATTTTAACTGCCTTTAGTTATTCAGAAGCCGTTAAAATACTTGGTGAAAAAAATACGGATATTGTTTTACTGGATATCCAACTGACAGAAAAAAACGGAATTGATCTGTTGAAGTTCATTGTAAAGGAATACCCGGATATTAAAGTTGTTATGTGCAGCAACCTTACGAGTGATTATTACGTAAATCTTTGTAAGAATATAGGAGCAAAATATTTTATAGATAAATCGAGAGATTTTGAACGTATTCCAGAAATCCTTGTTGAAATTTAACAAAGAAAAATAATACCGATGTTTTGGTTACGCGGAACATTTAAATAATAAATACTATGAACTACCGGATTTTCAAACTTCTATGAGTGTGCGTTTGCACTTATGAAGAACACCAACACCTAACTTATCTTTTTTTATTACAAGAAAACTGTCCTAAACAGCAATTTACAAGCCGTGAAAATTTAAGAGTACTGACTTTTAAATTCTCCGGCTTTTTTATTTCAATTATGTTTTTAGTAAATTTTAATTACAGGTAGGGTGTATCCTTTTTAATAGTTGATTGAAACTTATGTGCTGGCCGATCGGTTTTTAGGTATAGATCCTGTCAACTGCACTTTTATATTTTTCCATTATTACTTTTCTTTTCATACTGAGTTTGGGTGTCATTTCCCCGGTATCAATACTCCATTCATTCGGCAGTAATTCGAATTTTTTAATTTGTTCCACATGGTTAAAGAATTTATTAAATGATTCGATCAGCTCTTTATACAGTTCCAGCACTTTTGGATGATGGATCGCATCTTCATTGGTGGTAAATTTTATTTCTTTCAGCCGCATCCATTCTTTTAGATTTGGAAGGGAAGGAACGATCAGTGCGCCTACAAATTTTTGATCTGCGCCCACAACCATCACCTGTTCTACAAATGGCGATTCCTTTAGCTTGTTTTCAATGGCCTGCGGGGCTACATATTTTCCGCCACTTGTTTTAAACAACTCTTTTTTGCGATCGGTGATCTTTAAAAATTTACCATCTTCAAAAACGCCAATATCCCCGGTATGTAACCAACCGTTTATGATCGTCTCAGCCGTTAGCTCTGGTTTTTTATAATACCCCATCATAACACTGGGCCCTTTTACACATATTTCACCATCCGCTTCAAGCTTTACTTCCTGGCCTTCTAAAACCAGACCAACTGTACCGAATTTGGTTCCTCCTTTTTTCCTGCAATTAACACTTATTACCGGGCTGTTCTCGGTTGGCCCGTAACCTTCAAAAATCGGGATCTTTGCTGCATTGAAAATACGCAGTAAACGTACCTGGCATGCGGCACCTCCGGTTATAATGAAATCAACATTGTTACCCAGGCCTTCTCTCCATTTACTAAAGATCAGCTTATTTGCCAGGGAAAGTTTTAAGTTATACAAAGCCCCCCCGGATTCTATGTTGTCATAATTTTCACCAAGTGCCACAGCCCAATCAAACAATCTTCTTTTAATTCCGGTAAGCTCTGCACCTTTAGACATGATCTTTTCATATACTTTTTCCAGCAACCTCGGCACAGTAGAAAATAAATTAGGTTTTATTTCTTTTAAATTATCAGCGATCGTATCAAGGCTTTCTGCATAATAAATGGATATACCTGTTGAAATATAGATATACGAAACCATCCTTTCAAAAATATGATTCAGCGGCAGAAAGCTCAAAGACCTGGCTTTTATATTGTCATTGAAAGGGAATGTTTTTTTTGCATTGATGACATTGCTAACAAGATTGCGGTGGCTTAGCATTACGCCCTTAGGCGTGCCAGTTGTACCAGATGTATATATTATCGTGGCGCAATGTTCCGCTTTGATATTTTTTTTAAGTTCAGTTACTTTATTTTCATACTCTGGTTGCTTGGTTGAAAAAAGATCCTTCCAATATACTGCACCCTCCAATTCATCAAAACTATAAATACCCATCAACGACGATGTTTTGCTGCGGTTGTCTTTTATTTTTTCTAAAATATCTTTTCCGCTGAGAAATACATATTTGATGGATGCATCATTGAAAATAAATTCCAGTTCATTGATATTGGTGGTAGGATAGATAGGACAAAGTACCACACCTATCTGCTGACAGGCCAGGTCGAGCATGAGCCATTCGGGGCGGTTGCGTGAAATGATGGCAATTTTATCCTGTCTTTCCACCGTCATGTCGTTGCCACTCAATCCAAGCTTTAACAACCCTGCACTTAATTTATTTACAGTTTCTACAACAGTTGTTGTACTATAGGTGATCCATTGGCCATTCTCTTTTCCGGCAAGCATATCTTCTTTGGGAAACCTTTCTAGCTGGTCATACAAAAAATCGAATATCCTGGAATTATCATTCATATGCAATCGTTCAGTTTTTAAAAATGTGTTGCCACTGATTTACTGGTGTAAAAGCTGATAATGTAAAAACTGATCAGCGCATCATCGGCAACCTGTTTACGAATTCTTATTTTTTAATTTTTCATATTCTTTTTCTACCAGATCTTTTTTACTGCCACCATAAGCATTCAGGTATTGAAACAGCAGGCCAATGCCCCATCCAATCATAACCCATGCAGGCCAGGGAATCCCTGATTCAGGGTCTTTATGTCCGTCTGTGAACCACCATACAGCCCATAAAAATCCTACTACAATTACATAGGAAGCAAGGCTTCGCTGGAAATCGGCTCTTTTTTTTGCCAATTGCAATAATTTTTCATCCTTTTGTTCTTCCATTTTTATTAATTATTAATGATGATAGAATGATAAAAAAAATGAATGATGTGAAATCAATGAATCATCGGTAACTAAGTTAAATAAAAAAAGCCATCCTTTGATATGGGATGGCAAAATATAAACAATGAAAATATCAATGATAATACTGGCCGGCCGGCATTTTAAAAACCCTTCCCTTCTGAAAATTACTGAATTCAGTATACTCAGCATTGTGTGTATTGATCCAGTTCTGAAATGCGGCCAGGTTTTGTGAAGGGCCAAAGAGCCATTGATTGTAAGCTTCAAACATACCTTCCTGTAACAATTGACGTTGGTAATCAAACAGGTGATAGGGAAATTTAGAACCACTGCCGTTACTCCAGTCTAAAATAAATCGTGTCCTGATCATAGTGAGTGATGCTGCATTGAGGCCAAGAGAAGCCTCGGAAGTTTGTTTATTCATGCTTTGCAGGTAAGCTTTTACGAAATTATTTTTGTCTTTATAGTTTTGTTCAAGGTTTACATCTTTAAAAAGTTTTTTATAACTCTCAAGTAACAGTTCTTTTATTTCGGGCGTTTTGCTGCTCATGGGATCTATGTTTATAAATATTTCACCATAGATGATACTCCATACTTTGTCAGTAGTTAAGAAATAAAATTTTGCTGCATTGTAATAATTTTTTGAATAAGCAGGGTCCTGTTCAATGCCCTTTTCCCATTGCCTGATAGCATCATAATTGCTTTGAGACTTTAACAATTCTCCCCAGTCATTGTACAGCGCCCCGCTTTCCGGGAATTTTTTTGTACCCTTTTTATAAATTTTCTCAGCTTCCTTATCCATGCCCGATTCTTTGTAAATATTTCCTGCTATCTGGAAAAACTGGTCATCTGAATCTTCTCTGTCAAGTATTGGCTTGATAATTTCCAATGCCTTGTTATTATCCTTTTGAAAATAATAACTGAGTGCCAGGTCTTTTAAAATGTCAATATTTTGAGGGTCCAGTTGCAGGGCACGGTTCAGTACCAGTGTTGCATTGGGAAAATCACGCTGCTTCATGAAAGTTCTGGCTGTTTCCTGCAACTGTTTAGAATCCGTTGTTTGTGCCTGGCTGCATATCGGTACAAAAACAATCA
>JAYSWW010000077.1:0-5581 GCA_043717805.1 Ferruginibacter sp. | reverse complement strand
GATTACCATCAACGGCAGAAAAATGGGTAAGAGTTACAACAATGTTATAAAACTAACGGAACTTTTTAGTGGCGATCACCCGTTGCTTACCCAGGCATTTCACCCAATGACGATCCGTTTTTTTATTTTGCAAAGCCATTACCGGAGCACGCTTGATTTTAGCAGCGATGCCCTGGTGGCCAGCGAAAAAGCATTTAAAAGATTGTGGGAAGCTTATGAAGTGTTGCAACAACTCAAATACCCCGATTCTTTAAAAGGAGAGCTGATCGCAGAGAACAGAGGAACCTTTGATGCGGAACTTGATGCAAAAATTATTGAATGGTTAAATGAATTTGAAGAATTCACAGACGATGATTTCAGCACGCCAAAGGTTTTGGCCAATATGTTTGAGATTGCACCGGTTATCAATTCATTTAAAGATGGTTTGATAGCTGCCGATGCTATCAGTTCAAATACCTTACAACTGATGAAAGACAAATTCAAAACATTTTTGGAAGATATTTTCGGGCTGAAAAGCATGGATGATTCAAACAACAATGATAAACTTAAAGCTGTAATGCAATTGCTGATCGATATCCGCAAAGAAGCCAAGGTAAAAAAAGATTTCGCAACTTCCGATAAGATAAGAAACCAGCTTACACAGCATGGCATTTTATTGAAAGATGAAAAAGACGGCGGAATGAGTTGGGTATTTGAATAAAAATCCGGGCTGCCCGTTTGAATAATTTAAACCGCTGAATATCTTCAGCGGTTTTTTTACAACTCCGATTTTTGAAATCCATTCTGGTTTCAAAATAACAATTCACACCACTTTTTAATACAGTTCACGGTGTTTCCCGTTATTTTTTTTTAAATAATTGTAATAATTGACATAAACTATTTAATATGAAAATCAACAATCAACTAAGACATTGGCTCATCGCATTAACGATGGGTACTATTTTGACAACTTCCATGACCTCTTGCAGCAAAGACGACGATCCCGTTCCTGCATCAAATACTATCACCGACAAGGTAGTAGCTGATGCAAACTTTAGCTTATTGGAGCAGGCTGTTGTAAAAGCAAATCTTGCTACAACATTAAGCGGTACCGGCCCTTTCACTGTTTTTGCTCCTGATGACGCCGCTTTTGCTGCTTCCGGGATCAATGCAACTGCAATCAATGCATTGTCGGCATCACAATTAAGCAATTTGTTATTGTATCATACGATCCCTTCAAAGATCCTTGCTGCACAGGTTCCTGCAGGCCCCAATGCAAAAGTGGTTACAGCCAGCGGCGATTCTGTCTTTGTTACCAGCAATGCCAGCGGTGTATACGTAAACGGCATTAAAGTAATCGCAGCCGATATTGCTGCAGACAATGGTGTCATCCACAAGGTTGGACGTGTTATCAACCCTCCTGCAGGGAATATTGTTGAAACAGCTATCGCTGCCGGACTTGATTCCCTGGTAAAAGCTGTAACAAGGGCAACTTCTGGTCCGGGTGGCGACCCAACTTTAGCCGGCACTTTAAGTACAGCTAAATTAACCGTATTTGCTCCAACCAACCAGGCATTTACAAATTTATTGACAGCACTTATGCTTACCGATATCAACCAGATCCCAATGCCTACATTGCTGGCGGTATTAAGGTACCATGTTGTTGGCGGACGTGCCTTCTCTTCTGATCTTGCAAACGGCTCATTGTCAATGCTAGCAGGAGGAAATACCACCATCAACCTGACAAATGGAACCAGTGGCGGGCCAACCATTCTTGGTAATTCCAATGGAGGCAATAAATCAAATATAACTGCTACAAATATCATGTGCAGAAACGGGGTGGTTCACCTCATCGACCGCGTTTTGGTACCATAGTCCGAAAAGCTTCAGCTCAATAAAAAATGCATCAACGGTGAACAAAATCTCAATTAAACCGTTGATGCATTTTAATATCCCCTTTTATGTTCAATCATAATAATAGATATCATTTTATTCTGTTGCTGTCGGTCTGTACCTATATAAGCACAGTGATATGTGAAGTGTATCATTATTTTAATATCAGCATAGAATGGTATTTTGCCCTGGGAACGATCGCTACAATAACCCTGGGTTCGTGGGAAGCAAACCGAATGCTTGAACGTTTTTTTTACCCGCGTTTTTATGCACAAAAAAATAAGATCAAGGTTTTAGCCTTCTATTTATTTTCAGGCAGTTTTTTTACAACGATCATGGCTTTCTCGGTTGTTTTGATTGTCAGCATGCTTTTCCATAGCTATACATTTCGTGAAACACTGGTTCCGCTTAAGTTAAACCTGATCTATGCATGGTTGGTTAACCTATTGTTTCATTTACTCAACGCTGTTTATTTATATTTTAAAGAGTATAAAACAAAATGGATGGAGGCCGAGGAATTAAAGAGAATGTCGGCACAGGCTGAATTGCAAATTGTAAAAAATCAGATCAACCCTCATTTTTTATTTAACAACCTCAATGTATTATCTACTTTGGTAATGCAAAACAATGCAGATGCCAATCACTTTATTGAGGCTTTCTCAAAAGTGTACCGCTATATCTTACACAACCACGAAAAAGAACTGGTTGAATTAAAAACCGAGCTGCATTTTTTAAACCCTTATATTTTTTTGTTGAAGACAAGGTTTGCCGACGGGTTGAATATAACACTGGATATACCGGAAAATTATAGTCGCTGTCAAATTATCCCGGCCGCCCTGCAGATGCTGATAGAAAATGCCATAAAACACAATGTGGTAAGCAGGAATAAGCCCCTTCATATCGGAGTTAATATAAATGATGACAATACCCTGGTTGTATCAAATAATATGCAGGCAAAACAAACAATTGAAAGATCAACAGGAATCGGTTTACAAAATATTATAAAGAGATACAGCGTGGTAAGCAACAGGGATGTAATGATTAGCAATGACTCAAATAATTTTAAGGTATCGTTGCCATTGTTAAATGTTAATTGATTTTATAATGAATATCCTGATCGTTGAAGATGAACTTCTGGCTGCAGAAAGACTGCAATTATTGCTGAAGCAATACGACCCCGCAATTAAGGTGCTGGCCTCTCTTGAAAGTATTGAAGAAAGCGTACAATGGCTTCAGACAAAACCTCATCCCGATCTGTTGTTAATGGATATCCAGTTGTCTGACGGACATAGTTTTGAAATATTTAACCAGGTTAAATTATCACGCCCGGTTATTTTTACAACAGCCTTTGATAACTATGCGATCAATGCTTTTCAGCATTTTGGTATTGATTATATTTTAAAACCCGTTACTGCCGAAGCGCTGGCATCGGCCATTCAGAAATATAAATCCATGTCTAAGGTTTTTTCCCCTGGCGATTATCATGTTTGGGCAAACGGACTTAAAGATAAATTCCACTCCAGGTTTAAAGATCGGTTCCTGGCAAAGATCGGTTCCCGGACATTTTTTATTCAGACAGACGAGATCGCTTATTTCTATGCCGACAATAAGATCGTTTACCTGGCCGACCGGGAAGGCAATCGCTTCATCATAAATTATACCATCGAAAAACTGGAGCCCCTGCTTGATCCTTATTATTTTTTCAGGATCAACAGGAAAATGATCGTGCACAGCAAAATGATAGACTTAATTAAGCCCTACTTTAATAACAGGCTTAAACTTTCCCTGCGCAACCTGAACCTTCAGGATGAAATTATTATAAGCAGGGAAAGGGTAGCTGCTTTTAAAAAATGGGCTGATGGCTAATCCTTTCTTTGTATCGAACCTTAAACCAGGTTTATCTTTTCAGCGGATAACGTTTTATTCAATTTGCAGAATAAGAAATTTTTATAGAAATTGAGTGCCGCATGGAGCACATCTCACATTTAAGCAAAGACAAAAGGATCAGGAAGATCATTGAAATGCAGGAGCCTTTTGTTTTGCAGAAAAGAAAAAACATATGCCTTCATTTATGTTACAACATTATGAGCCAGCAATTAAGCACAAAAGTTGCCGATGTTTTTCACCGAAGATTTCTAAATATTT
Organism: Ferruginibacter sp.; assembly: GCA_043717805.1. Lineage (GTDB taxonomy): Bacteria > Bacteroidota > Bacteroidia > Chitinophagales > Chitinophagaceae > Ferruginibacter. Next base: position 1,564 of record JAYSWW010000077.1, on the reverse strand, counting down.
ACAACGGCAAAGAGCCTTCCGCAAAGCAAATAGCAGAAACGCCTTTTGAAACTTTGCGTGGAATTGGATTAAGCAATGCCAAGGCAAATTATGTTTTAAATGTGTGCCGTTTTTTTATTGATGAAAAGCTTACAGATGCCCGGCTGCACAACATGAGCAACGAAGAGTTGATAAAATATCTTTCCCAAATAAAAGGTGTGGGGCAATGGACAGTAGAAATGATATTAATGTTTACCATTGGCAGGGAAGATGTTTTTGCAGTAGATGATCTGGGTATTCAACAGGCAATTTGTAAATTATACAACATAAGCCCATCTGATAAAAAAGCAATGAAGCAGCAAATGTTGAATATCTCTGCTAAATGGAGCCCTTACAGAACTTATGCCTGCAGGTATTTATGGGGATGGAAAGACAATGTGCCTGAGCCTAAAAAATAAATCGTCATTGCGAGGTACGAAGCAATCTTACTGTTTGGTTATGCTGTTTTCTTCGTTCCTCGCAATGACAACAAGTTAAAATTGTATTGACCCAGCGATCTCTTCTAAATATTTTTTATCCGTTTCATTAAAATGACCCGTGGCCCGGCTGTCAACATCAAGAATTGCAACCACCTCGTTGTTATTAAATAACGGAACCACTATTTCTGATCTTGATAAACTGCTGCATGCTATGTGCCCCGGAAATTTTTCTACATCATCAACGATCAGGGTCATTTTATCTTCCCATGATTTCCCGCAAACGCCCCTGCCTTTTTTGATCCGGGTACAGGCAACCGGCCCCTGGAATGGCCCCAATACCAACTCATCCTGTTTCACAATATAAAATCCTACCCACAACCAGTTGAATTGTTCTTTAAGGGCTGCTGATATGTTTGCCAGATTGGAAATTACATCGGGCTCTCCTTCGATCAGGGCTTTTATTTGTGGCAACAAAGCCATGTATTGCTCCTCTTTGCTGCCTGTTTTGATGAATAGGTCTTCTGCCATATAGTAAAGATAGCGTGTATTAAAGTTGCTTTAAATGTTCAGCGATCAGTTCTGTTTCATACCCTTTTTGCTGCAGGAAGGAATGTATCTTTTGTTTTTTAATAAATATATTTTTCTCTGATCTCAATGACCCCTTTTTTTCTTCAAATAATTTTTCAATGGTTTTTTCATACTCATCTGTCGGAATGGATTCAAGCCCTTTCCTGATACAATAATCGCTGATTCGGCGTTGCTTCAATTCGTATTTTATTTTTACCCTTCCCCAATGTCTTATCCTGAATTTTCCACCGGCAAATGCAATGGCAAACCGTTCTTCATTCAAATAATTCTCTTCTATCAATTGTGATACAAGGGTTTCCACTTCTTCTTTATACAATCCATAACCATAAAGTTTTTCTTTTACTTCCCGGTGGCTGCGCTCCTGGTAGCTGCAAAAATGTTTTATTTTCTGAAGGGCTTTTTCCGTTCCTATATTCTTAGGGTGCATGTTGTTATTTTCTTTGCGCTTTCGTTTCCCCGCGGTTATTTTATTAACCGCTGATGCGCTGAAGCACAAAGTAACCCAAGAATTTTCAAAA
>JAYSWW010000076.1:0-5592 GCA_043717805.1 Ferruginibacter sp. | reverse complement strand
AAAAAAACGGTTATGAAGTTTTTATGGTAACCCCCGATAAAGATTATGGCCAACTTGTTTCTGAAAATATTAAGATCTATAAACCCGCTTACCAGGGCGGTAATGTTGAAATTTTAGGCCCGGCGGAAGTTTGTGCAAAATGGGGGATCGCCCGGGTAAGCCAGGTGATTGATATTCTTGGGTTGATGGGTGATGCCGTTGATAATATTCCGGGCATAAAAGGAATAGGTGAAAAAACAGCAGCTAAATTATTGGCAGAATATAGCACATTGGAAAATATCCTCGAAAATGCTGAAAATATAAAAGGGTCTGTTGGTGAAAAGATCAGAGTCGGTAAAGAAAATGCGATCATGAGCAAAAAACTGGCAACCATCATTACCAATGTCCCGACAGAATTTCACGAAGAAGATTTCAGGATGAAGGAAATGAATAAAGTTGCATTGAAAGATATTTTTGAAGAACTGGAATTTAAAACACTGGGCAAACGGATATTGGGTGAAGAAATAAATGTACAGGCAGAGGTCTGGAATCATACCGCAACTCCCAAAAACAGCAAAACAGAAACCGGGCAGATGGATCTTTTCGGAAATTCAACAGGTAGCCCGGAACCACAGGTAGACCTTTCTTCGCCTGCAGGAATTATTGAAGACATTGTTTTAACGGCTGATAAAAACATCCAGAACAGCCCACATAATTATATATTGATAGATTCTGATAAACTGGTTAAAGAATTAACAACCAAACTGAACAACAAACAGGAAATATGTTTTGATACAGAAACAACGGGTATTGATGCCAATGATGCTGAACTTGTTGGTCTGAGCTTTTCCTTTAAAGCCGGCGAAGGATATTATGTTCCCTGTCCTCCCGACAGGCAATCCTGCATACAATTGTTAAATCATTTTCAACAACTGTTCAGCGATTCATCTAAAATATGGATCGGGCAGAATATTAAATACGATCTCTTAATGCTGAAATGGTACGGTTTCGAATTAAAGGGAAATGTTTTTGACACCATGCTTGCCCATTATGTGATTGAACCCGATGGAAAACGAAACATGGATGCATTGAGTGCAAAATACCTTGGATATCAGCCTGTATCTATAACTGAATTGATCGGCAAAAAAGGTAAAGGGCAGGGAAATATGAGAGATGTTGAAGTTGAAAAGATAAAAGATTATGCCGCCGAAGATGCAGATATTACCCTTCAATTAAAAAATGTTTTTCTGCCCCAATTAAAACAAAAAGGAGTAGAGAAAGTTTTTTATGAAGTGGAGAATCCATTGGTGAAAGTATTAACTGCCATGGAATTTGAAGGCATCCGCATTGATGAAGGATTTTTGAATGATTACAGTAAAGAACTGGAGAAAGAAGCAAAAACTGCTGAAGAAAGCGTTTATCAGCAAGCGGGTGTCCGTTTTAATCTGGCATCACCCAAACAACTGGGTGAAGTATTATTTGATAAAATGCAGATCGATCCAAAAGCAAAAAAAACAAAGACGGGTCAATACGCAACAGGTGAAGATGTACTCCAAAAACTTGCCAGTAAAAATAAAATTGTTGATGATATTCTTGCATTCAGGGAATTTACCAAACTAAAATCTACCTATGTAGATGCATTGCCGCAGATGATCAATAAAAAAACGGGCAGGGTTCATACAAGTTATGCCCAGGCAGTAGCAGTTACGGGAAGGCTTAGCAGCAACAACCCAAACCTACAGAATATTCCCATCCGAACTGATAAAGGAAGAGAAATAAGAAAAGCATTTATTCCAAGAGACAAGGATCATATATTGGTTTCTGCAGATTATTCCCAAATAGAATTACGCATTGTTGCAGCCATCAGTGGTGATGAAAACATGTGTGCAGCATTTAAAACCGGTAAAGACATCCATACTGCTACTGCAGCCAAAGTATTCAATGTAGATGAAACTGAGGTTACAAAAGAAATGCGTTACAAAGCCAAAAGTGTGAATTTTGGTATCATATACGGGCAGGGCGCTTTTGGCCTGGCAGAAAACCTCGGCATTTCAAGGACTGAAGCAAAAGAGATCATTGACAATTATAAAAAGCAATTTCCCAATATTCAGAAATATATGGACAATACCATCAATTTTGCAAAAGAGCATGGATATGTGGAAACACTGATGGGACGTAAACGCTGGTTGGCAGATATCAACTCTGCTAATTTTACCGTCAGGGGTTTTGCAGAAAGGAATGCAATCAATTCTCCCATACAAGGAACAGCCGCTGATATGATAAAACTTGCTATGATAAAAATTCATCAGCAGTTCATTGACAGGAAATTCAAATCGAAAATGCTGCTACAGGTTCATGATGAATTGGTTTTTGACGTATTTAAAGATGAACTTGAAATGGTAAAACCCGTTATCCTGGATTGTATGCAACATGCATTGTTGTTGCCAAATGATGTGCCTACGGATGCTGAAATAGGAGCCGGCACAAACTGGCTGGAAGCTCATTAAAAATTACCACCTCATATTTACCCCATGAAAAAAACTTTGTTTTATTGCTATGATGCTTACTGTGGCTGGTGTTATGGCTTTAGCCCGGTATTAAAGAAAATTGCCGCCCGCTTTATTGATCAACTGGAAGTTGAAGTACTGAGCGGAGGAATGCTGATCGATGATCAAACTGTATCCATTAAAAAGATCGCCCCATACATTCAATCTGCATACAAAAGAGTTGAAGAACTAACCGGTATTAAATTCGGTGAAGATTTTTTATGGCATATCAATAACACGGAAGAAAGTGACTGGATTATGAATTCTGAAAAACCTTCTATTGCCTTGTGCATATTCAAAGAATATTACCCCGACAGGCAACTTGAGTTTGCATCAGATCTGCAATACGCTCTCAATTATGAAGGACGAGACCTGGATGACAATGAAGCATATCGACACCTGTTGGAAAAATACAGCATACAACCGGAGGTTTTTTATGAAAAATTACAAAGTGAAGAGTATAAAGAAAGGGCTTATTACGAATTTGCATTGTGTAAACAATTACAGGTTACAGGCTTCCCCGCAGTTTTGTTGCAATTGAATGATTCGAAATTTTATTTACTGGCAAAAGGATATACTTCTTTCGAAGACTTGCAGGAACGGATCGGAAATGTGTTGAAGGAAATTGAACAATAATTATTTCAGGCGGATCTGGATGAATAAAGTCCTTTGGGGGTGTATTTAACCCTGATAATGGTAAATGAACTCCCATCGCTTTCTTCATATAAATCAAGTGCCTGCAAAAAAATTTTATTTCATTTAATGAACTTTATGATAATAAAAATCGCTGCGATTTTCTGATGCGGAAATTCCCCCATCAATATAAGCATGTAAAGAATCAGGAGTAACAAATTCATAAGTGATCCTTTTGGGGAAATCGTGTGCAGGGTTTTCAAAAACAAACCGATGGTTTTTTGAAGAAGTGAGTTTGAAAGAAACCGGTTTCCTGTCATTCTGGTCTTCAACGATTGAAACATAAAATATCCCTCCGCCTGTATTTTTTAAAGACACTCTTTCTGTAACAACCGTATCCGCACCCTTTATATAAAAACCTTTGCTTTGCAGGTAGCCAATATTCATTTTCTCCCACTCTTCTCCAATGAATCCTTTTTTGGTTTTCATGATCCATTTGCCTTCCAAGGCATATAATTTTTTGAAGACTTTATCTGCAGATGATTGCCTGTAAATAAATGCTGAAAGAAAAAATATCAATAAAAAAGCGACTATATATGTTCTCATTTTTTTTTCTTTTTAGAAGCTTTTGCGATCTTATTATATTCAAGCGCCAGTTTAACCCAATATGCCAGTTTATTTTTAGTATTCAATACCGAAGCATCTACAAACACAAAGCCTTTCATGACCCTTCCCGTAAAGTCCATTGGCATACATCCATCTTTTTCAATCACCACATCATAAACAGAAGGATCAAGGCGTACCATCAGACGTTCTTTCTCAACGCCTATACACATTTTATCATTTACCATAAAGCACAATCCCCCAAACATTCTTTTTTCTTCAATGTGGATTTCTTTTTCTGCGATCAGTTCCCTTACTTTATCAGCCAGCTTTTCATTGTATGACATAAAATAAAAATTAACTAGGAATTTATTACACGCAGGATCTTTTCATTCCTGTTCCTGAGATCAATTCCGCCTTCCATGATTGATTTCAGATTTGCCAGGTAAAAAGTCCACCCGGTTTTGCAACCGAGGTGGTAATAATGCATTCCCTTTTCGTCAATAGGAATATTTTCCTGTATCAACTCAACAACATTTTCACCCTCTTCATTTTTTATACTTACCGTACAATCGCCTGCAATTCCGAATTTGAATCTGAGCTGGTCTTTCCCGTTGCAATCCAGTATTGTACCTGTTTCTACCATATCATCCGGCCAGCCATGCCATAACCAACGATAACCATCTCCCGTTTGTACAAATTCATTGGCAGCCCGCATGATCCCATCCGGCTTCCGGTATTCCGATAAACGGAGAAACCATTTTTCCATCCCTTTTTTTGTTGCCCATGCTTTAAAGAGATCCCTGGGGGATGCATTCACTGTGATACGCACGACAAAACGGCTCCAGTTAAAATCCGGCATAAAAATTTTTTTATTAAGGTAAGCTGTGTAACCCGATCCTGTTACCTTCAGAATCTATGAAAACTGCCATATAACCATATTCTGCTGAGATCTGGGTTTTAGGAACCATGATTTTACCGCCTGCTGCTTCAACTTTATCCAAAACCTTTTGTACATCAGGATTCCCATTAAGATATATCAACGGTCCTTCCGTGAGTGATGGTTTGTGAAAGCCTCCGCTGTCTACCACAGCCCCGCCAATCTGGGTCATCATATCAGTCAGCGGAAACATCCGCATTTTAATATTTTCCATATCCATTGGGATCATCTGGATCTCAAAAATGGCTTCATAAAATTTTTGAGCCCTTGGAAGATCGGTTGCCGGTATTTCAAACCAGCTGATTGCATTGTTCATGTAATATTTTTTTAAGTGATAATTCGGCAGTATTACAGTTTTATAATAAAGTTCTGAAATCTGTTTTAGAGAAAATAACCATTCATAAAAAATAGGCATTTAATTTTATTTTTCAAAGAATGCCCGGCTCTTTCTTTATTATTGATATGATAAAAATGGCAGATTGCATGAAATTCTTTGCCACTTTTAAACTTTACAATACCCACACCCAATAATTTACTATTTTACAATATCTTGCAGGCTTAAAATTTCTATTGTATGGATTATAATAAATTAGTATCGGTAACCGGAATGAGTGGATTGTTTGAATTGATCTCCTCAAAAACGGATAGTGGGATCGTTCGGTCTCTGGAAGACAACAGCACAAAATTTGTAAGTACCCGTATACATAGTTTTTCCCACCTGGAAAGCATAGAGGTTTACACGGTGAAAGACAATGTAAACCTGGCAGATGTATTTATTGCAATGAAAAAGAGTAAAGAAGCTTTACCCGATGGCAAAGCAGATGCAAAAGCGATCAGGGAGTACTTTGAAAAAGTTTATCCTGATATGGATTTTGAAAGGGTTTATGGCAG
>JAYSWW010000075.1:0-2184 GCA_043717805.1 Ferruginibacter sp. | reverse complement strand
ACAAGGTAGAAAAAATGACCTATTTCTTAAAGAAAATAAATTCATGCTGATAATTAAAATTAAAACCCTTACCTTTGCACTTTATTAAAATACAATACAAACTAAAAATGGACACTAAAAATCAAGGCACCGTAAAGTTTTTCAATTCTGAAAAAGGTTTCGGTTTTATCAAGCACGACGAATCTGACAAAGAAACTTTTGTACATGTAAGCGGCTTAATTAATGACATCAAAGAAGGCGACAAAGTAGAATTTGAGCTTCAGAATGGCAAAAAAGGAATGAATGCTGTTAATGTAACAGTTATTGGATAAATTAAAGTCATTTAAATTTCTAAGGGTTATTGTGTAAAAACAATAACCCATTTTTTTATCCCGGATTTTTCATATTATTTTTACAGAAATTATAAAATACTTCAGATGAGAATTTTTTTTCTATTTATGTTGATGATGACAACTTTCGATTCTTTTAGCCAGCAGAAAGATGCAGGGATCCGTTTGAACCCCGGGCAAAAGTTCAGTGTTCAAACTACCATCTCCCAGGAAGCAGATATGGGAATGGGAATGGAAATGAAAAATTTTACAAATTCGCAAAATAAATTTATTGTAATCGGGGCTGATGATAAAAGTTATACGATCAGTAATACGCTGACGGGGCTGAAGGTTAATATGGAATTCATGGGCCAACAATCAAATTATGATTCTGATCTTAAAGAAGACAGTGCTTCCGAAATTGGTAAATCCATTAAGAATCTGAATATTCCCGATACCATTGTCATAAACAAATATTCTGGTTTTGCTGATTCAAATAAAAAAACTTCTGTTGCTTCAAAAGAAGCAGGTGCCAACCCAATGGATGCTCTTTTTGAATCTCTGGGCGAAATCAACAATTCAGATGCTGCAATTTCTGAAGCGTTTTTTATCATCCCTGCCGGAAAGAAAAACGGTGAAAGCTGGATTGACACTTCTTCAACTAAGGACCAGAAATCTACTAAAACCTATACCATACAATCAATAATAAATAATATTGCGACCATCAGTTTATCCGGAAATGTAGAAAGCAATCTTCAAACTGAAACCCAGGGATTACAGGTAAGCGTTAGTCTGAATACAAAAACAAAAGGCGAGATCATTGCAGACACAAAGACCTTTTTGGTTTACAAACGCAATACAAATGCAACGATCACAGGTACCCTGGAACTAATGGGACAATCTGCACCAATCACTGGAACTGCTGCCAGTACATCAGTTTATGAATATTGATAACTGTTGCAATCAGCCATGGAAGGCTACAATCTTCAAAATTCAGGTGCTTTTTTTCAGTAAAAGCATTTCATTTTTATGATTGGTATTATCTTAATTTAAATAAAAAATTCTTAAGATGGGTTTGTTTATACCTGAGCGTAGATCAGTTTTTACGCTGTAACCGGTAATAACCGTATGCTGTTATAAATGAAACAAGGGCTACAAAGAACCACAAATTAAAAAAGCCAAAAGCATGCGCAATGATTGCGCCGGTAATACTTCCGATAACCTGGGCCAGGCTCCATGCCATTGTATACATTCCGGCATACTGTCCACGATTCTGATCTGAACTCAGGCTTATATAATAACTATTCATAAATGGCATCCCGATCATTTCTGCAACCGTTAATACCAGCATGGATGAAAGTGCAATTATGAATCCGTTTGCTATGGGTAGGTTTAACATCAAATAAGCAACGCCCATGATAATGGCACCATAACACATCAATAAAAGATATGGTTTTTTCCCTTCCAGTTTAAAGACCAGCACCATTTCAATGATACCTATCAGGATCCCGTTTACTGACATGATGGTTCCAATCCAAAATTCGTTTAAGCGCAATCCTTCCTTAAAATAAACAGGAACTGTAGTGAACAATTGAAAAAAACAAGTGGCAAACAAAACGGTTAGCAGTAAAAATTTTAAAAATGCTATGTCTCTGTGTGGTAAAACAGGTTTGCCTGTTACTTCCTTTGAATGAATGTCAGACTTCTGCTGTAACAATGAGATTTTAGGCAAAATGATCAATAAAGAAACAGCAGCAGCTATACTGGTAAATCCATCTGTCCAGAACAGCAGATTATAATTGATAGATGCTAAAAATCCGCCCAATGCAACACCAATGCCCCAACCGATATTTATCGCAAGCCTGACCAGAGAGAA
>JAYSWW010000074.1:0-2184 GCA_043717805.1 Ferruginibacter sp. | reverse complement strand
TCAACAACAGTCTTGAAATTCAATTGAAAAAAAAAGAAAGAAATTATTTTTTTTCGATTTATGAGTATGAGGTTCCCAATTGCAGCATCGTACATTATTTATACAACAATCAATACGATGGCGAATATTTATTACCGGAATTCAAGCACCTTGATTTTCTCTGGCTGGTAAAAGGAGAAGAAGTTGGAGATGATGAACTGAATGCCTTGCTGCAATCTGTCAGATTGTTACCCGGAGTTCAATTGGTAAATGAAATGACACATGAAAAAATAAAAAATAAACAACACATGATTTTGTAATATGTGGTAAGTTTTTACTTAAACGCCTTACAATTTTTAATAACATTCTTATATCTTAAATACTTTTATACATGTGGAAAGAAACCGGTCATAAGCTGTATCGCAAATTTGAATTCAAAGATTTTTCTGAAGCTTTTTCATTTATGACCAGGGTTGCGCTGGCAGCAGAAAAAATGAATCACCATCCCCTGTGGACCAATGTGTACAATACAGTTGAGATATGGCTTAGTACACATGATGCCGGAGATATAGTTACTGATAAAGACAAAAAACTTGCAGAAAAAATTGATGCGTTGTGTTGATGTATATCGTTATTGATTTACAACTTCGTTAAAATAACTTTTCCAGGCTTAATATTGAAGTGGCTGATTTATAATTTAACCTCTACTACCTTATCTGCTCTTTTAATAAACTTTCCTACCGGTATTACGAAATCCTCCAGGCCGTTTTCATTCAATAATTTAATAACTTCATCAACTCCGGAATCTTTTACACTGAAAAGCAACCCGCCATTTGTTTGCGGGTCTGGCAGCAGGTTAAATGCCTCCATTACATTCACGCCTTTTTCAAAGGAAACTTTACTGCTGTAGCTGTTCCAGTTTCGGTAAGTTGCATCTGGAACGATGCGTTGTGCCAGGTATTCTTTCGCTCCGTCGGCCACTCTTATCTGTGAGTAATATAGCTCTGCGGAAAGGCCAGCCCCTTCTGCCATTTCAATAAGGTGTCCAAGCAATCCAAAACCCGTAACATCTGTCATAGCGGTAACGTCTTTTATTTTCCCCAGCAATTCGCCTTGTTTGTTGAGTGATACCAACTGCTTTATCATTGCAGTTCTATGATCTTCCTTCAACAATCCTCTTTTTTGGGCTGTTGATAAAATACCAACGCCAACCGGCTTGGTTAAAAATATAAGGTCGTTTTCTACTGCCGTATTATTTTTCTTTAAATTTTCTATTTGAACTGTTCCGCTTACTGCAAGCCCAAACATAGGTTCTATGGTATCAATGCTATGCCCTCCGGCCAAGGGGATCCCGGCAGCAGCACAAATACTCCTGGCTCCATCCAGAACTTTTTGTGCAAGCTGAGCAGGAAGTTTTTCCACAGGCCATCCAAGGATCGCGATTGCCATCAATGGTTTACCGCCCATCGCATATACATCGCTGATAGCATTGGCAGATGCGATCCTGCCAAAATCAAATGCATCATCAACTATTGGCATAAAAAAATCGGTGGTGGAGATCATTGCGCATCCATTTCCCAGGTCATAAACTGCAGCATCGTCATTGCTGCTGTTACCAACCAGTAAATTTCCATCCCCGGGATTCCCGGAATCAACTTGTAATATTTCTTCTAAAACTTTGGGCGATATTTTACAACCACATCCTGCCCCACGGGAATATTGGGTTAGCTTCACGGGTTCATTTACTTCTTTGTTTTCTGCTGTCATTTATTCATTGTTTTTTCTTCTTCGCAAAATAATAGAGGCGTTCTTTTTTAAATCGCCACGGAACCTTATCTCATAAATGCTTTTCCCGTCGTGTACAACCAGTAGCCCGGTATTTGGTGCAATAGTGCCGAGGTTTTCAGCATACATTACCAGTTCGACACTGTCTGTATCAATTGCAGGATATATTGTTTTCCTAATTGCATTGGTACTCAATCCTTCTTTGGCCAAAATTATTTTTCCATTCATCAAAACACTGACCGTATCACCATCTACTTCTCCGTTGTCATACAAGGCAAGCAGCAAGCTGTCTGAAGTAAAGTAAACGGTTTGTTGAACTACATTTGTCCTGTTTGCAACCTCTGCAGCAGGCGCTGTAATCTTAACGGGTTCTTCTTTGTTTTCTTTTGCTTTTATGATTGTTGTTGCTTTTCCTGAACC
>JAYSWW010000073.1:0-2185 GCA_043717805.1 Ferruginibacter sp. | reverse complement strand
TAAGTTTAGATAATTGATTGCCTGAAACAGGTTTTCGGGAGTAAATATTTTTTTTTCATACAAAGAAACGCACAGGTAAAAATACCTGTTATGATCAGTGATCATATTCAACCCTGTAGTTTCTTCAAATGGTTTCAAAAGATTATATAATATTAGGTAAAGCAATTTCTTTAAGGCAATAAATATGCCATCCTAAATAAATGTGAATATCTCTTTAAAAAAAGTGAAAAATCTGAGTTGTAAGGCTACCAGGGCGGGCTTTATGCTGATGAGAAATCGTTGTTTTTAATAATATATTGAAGAAAGAATTTATTTTTTTCCGGAATCTTTTGGGTTCAATTCCAGGTAATCAACAGCAATATTTGCAAGTGCTTTTACCCCTAACAGAAAGCTGCTTTCATCCAGGAAAAAATCAGGGGTATGATGTGAGGGTGCTTTAGAAGGATCTGTTCCTTTGGGCATTCCGCCCAAATTAAAAAATAAGCCCGGAACTTTTTGCTGGTAGAATGAAAAATCCTCCGCTCCTGTAACCGGGTTTCTCAATTGCACATGATCTTTCCCGGCCGTTCTTTGTAATGAGAACAACATTTTTTCTGTTAATGAAACATCGTTGAACGTAACAGGGTAGTGAGAGCTGTAAGGAATGATCACTTCTGCGATAGCACCGGCACTTTCTGCCGTTTTGGTTGCAACTTGCTTTACCCGGTCAATCAATAGTTTTTCATCGGCTGTACTGAGCGCCCTGATCGTTCCAAGCATTTCTACCTGTTCAGGAATGATGTTGGAACGAACACCCCCATGAATAGACCCGATCGTTACAACCCCTGCATTTTCTGTAATATTTAAATTACGGCTTACGATGGTTTGAAGGTTGTTGATGATCTCTGCCGACACAACGATCGGATCAACAGAATACCAGGGATAGGCTCCATGGGACGACCTGCCTTTTACGATGATCTTCATGTCATTCACTGCTGCATATATGCCTCCAGGCCTGTAACCAATTGTACCTGTTTCTAATTGAGAATTGATGTGCAGTCCAAAAATGGCATCTACAGCAGGATCAAGTAAAACGCCTTCCTTAACCATCATTTCTGCTCCGCCTTCTTCACCTCGTGGCACACCTTCTTCTGCGGGCTGAAAAATAAATTTTATAGTTCCCTTGAGTTCCGGCTTTATGGAGGCAAGAATTTCAGCTACACCCATTAATATGGCAACATGTGAATCATGGCCACAGGCATGCATTACACCTACTTCCTGGCCGTTATACTGTGTTTTTACTTTTGATGAGAAGGGGAGGGTTGTTCGTTCGGTTACGGGCAATGCATCCATATCTGCACGCAAAGCAACCACAGGGCCAGGTTTTCCACCTTTTAAAATTCCTACTACACCGGTATGGGCAAGATCTTTTTTTACATCAATACCAAAAGACTGCAAGTGTTTTGCGATCAATTCAGCCGTTCTGATTTCATGATTCCCCAATTCAGGATGTTCATGTATATCCCTGCGCCAATCAATTACTTTTTGTTCAATTTTATTTGCAGCGAGGTCGATCTTATTTCTTAGAATGTTATTTTGGCTAAAGACTGGTTTTGAGATTGCTATCAGGAACATTATAAGTAAGTATCTCATAAAAACAAAATTTTTAGAGAGCGTTGCAAAATGGTTAATAGCAAAAAATGGTTTGTATTGATTTTCTATAATTCTAAAAAAACAATTAACGTCCACGGTTGTTGTTATAACCACCGCCGCCATGACTTCCACCGCCCCGTGATCCTCCACCGGGAGGGGAACTGCGTTCCTCTGCCTGTTTTACAACAAGCGGTTTTTTCCCAAGAGAAATGTCGTTTAAACTTTCAATAGCATCTTTTGCTTCAGCGGCATCCGGCATGTCAACAAATCCAAAGCCTTTGCTCTTTCCTGTTTCTTTGTCCATTGCAACCCTGGCAGAAGTTATGGTCCCGAATTTTTCAAATATTTCTGTCAATTCAGCATCATCCAGGTCGTAGGGGAGGCCAGCAACAAATATTTTCATACAAATAATTTAAGTGAAAATAGTAAACTTATTTAAATATTCGTGTATACGTGTAATTTTTTTTGATCCTTGCTACTTAGGTAGCATAATAATCTGATCATTTTTTGATTTTGGCAAGGTTTTCCTCATAACAGTTTATCCATTCTTTTG